>DRKO01000239.1 GCA_011051745.1 Chloroflexota bacterium
GTATTAAACAACACCTCTTTCCGCGCTGTCAATTCTTGCTTCGGGACGCCCTCTCGCGAGGGAGCGTGCCTGTCGGCGCGCTCGATCCCTCCTCTCAATCGGTGGTATACTGCAGGGGCACATGTCATCTCATAGCCGGAGGCCAGCATGGGAGTCGTCACGCGGCGTCAGACGCGCCGTCGCAAAAAAGACCTGATCCGCCGTCTCCGCAGCCGGGACAACGGCGAAGCGCTCCGGGCGGCGGAGATGTTGCGTGCCTATGGCTGGTTGTATGACGGCACGCTGAGGGGGGCCAATCTGGCGCGTGCCAGCCTGGCCGGGGCCGATCTCTCCGGGGCGAACCTCCAGAAAGCCCATCTGCCGGGGGCCGATCTGCGGGGGGCGGACCTCTATCAGGCCGATCTGGAGGACGCCGACCTGTTCGGCGCCGATCTGGAGGGCGCGACGCTGGAGGAGGCGGATATACGCGGCCTGTACCTTGCGGCGGCCAACCTCCGGGGTACGGGGCTGACGGAGGCCGAACTGGCCCGCCTTTCCGGGCTGGTCGGCGCGACGATGCCCGACGGCAGCCTCTACGATGGGCGCTTCAACCTGCCGGGCGATCTCGACCCGGCCCGGCTGGAGGTCAACGATGTGGACAACCCCGCCGCGATGGCGGAGTGGTACGGGGTTTCTCTGGAGATATATCTGGCCGGTCAGGCCTGGGCGCGGGAGAACCTGCCCCGCCTGCGGAGCGATTAATCGTCCCGGTGCTTCTGTCTCGCCCGCCACGCAGCGACGGCATCCATCGCCTCGAACGTGCCGATCTGCCCCAGATCACGGGCCGCCGCCTGCCGGACCTTCGGGTCCGGGTCATTGAGGGCTTCGATCAGGCGTGTTACATCGGCGGGGGTGCGGGGCGTCTGGTTCAACTGGCGGGCTTGCTTCAGCCACTCCGGCGGTTCGGTGTCTGGAAGTCGGCAGCGCATCACATGCTTCCTGCTGGCTGGGCGTCCGGTTTACGGGCGCAGAGCGTCTCCTGTCCTCTCAGTATAGGGGACGGGGGGAGCAGGTCATAGTGTGGGCTGTCACCTCCGGCGTGGACGTTGATCACCCCGCCGATGAGGGGTCAGCTTTCCGGGGCGTTCTCCCCTCCGGTCTGCTGCTGCGCCAGCCATTCCTCCTCGGTGACGAGTTCCCCGCCTTCGATCTCCCACGAGACGAGGTTCCGCCCCTCGTCGAAGCGGAAGGTGGCGTCGGCCCGGCTGAGGCTCTGCGGCCCCACAATCAGCTTGCGGCTGGAGAACCCGCCCCCTTCGTAGTCCGGCACGAGTTCATGCCGGGGGCTGAGACGCAGCCTGACGACCTCTCCGCTGCGCTCCAGCCGCACGTAGAGGTAGATGCCATCGTCTCGCGGCTCGTCCGGCTGGCCGGAAAAGAGGCCCTTTAGCCTGTCAAAGAAGCCCATGTTATGATCCTCTCATGTGTTGAATGGGCATTACGGATGCTCCCCGCCTCACTGGATTGTGCCAGTTTGACGGCAGTTTGCCAACCTGTGGCTGCTCTTCTCGCTCGCCGCAGGTCTCGCAAGGAGACCGGAGCCGCATGAGCCGCTTATCCTCCCCCTCCGGGGAGCAGAAGAACGTCTGGCTGCGCCGGGGAGCGCTGATCGGCGTGCTGGCTTTGCTGGCGCTGGTCTATCTCCTGACGCTCCAGCGCGACATCAATGGCAGCGGCCACGAGTACATGATTGACGTGGGCGAGATTCAGGTGGCCCTCAACCTGTGGGGCACGATCCACCACACCGGCTACCCGCTGTATACCATCATCGGCGCTTCGCTTGTGGCGTTGTTCCGCCTGCTGGGGATCAATCCGGCGATGAGTGCCTCGCTCGTCAGCACGCTTTTTGGGCTGGCGGCGATTGGCGTGGTGTATGCGCTGCTGCTGGCCCGCACCGCTCGTCCTCTGCTGGCCGCCGCGCTCTCGCTGGCGCTTGGCCTCACACAGGGCTACTGGATACACAGCGTCGTGGCCGAGGTCTACAGCCTCTACGTGTTGTTCGTCGCGCTGGCGTTGTGGTGGGTGTTCAGAGATGAGCGACGCTGGGAGATGCGCGACTGGCTGGTCGCCGCCCTGATTCTGGGGCTGGGGGTCGGCCACCATCGGGCGGTGGCGTTTATCGTACCGGGGCTGGCCGTCTGGCTGTTGCCCCGGCTCTGGCAGGATCGCCGCCGGATGCCCCTTATTCTGGCGCTGGGGACGCTCGTTTTCCTCGCCACCTTCACCGTCTATCTCTATCTCCCCCTGCGTGACCGGGCGGGTGCACGCTGGGTCTATGGACAGCCCGGCACGTGGGAGGGCTTCTGGCACGAGTTTCTGGGGCGCGAGGCGCAGCGCGAGATGGACCCGCCCCACAGCCTCGCCGATTTCGGAACGCATGTCGGCTATATCGCTGGCGTGCTGGTGGAGCAGGCCACGTGGTCGGGCCTTGCCGTCGGGGCAGGGGGGGTGATCGCTCTGCTCGTCCGGCCCTCGTCACGCCGCTTCGGGGCGGCCCTGCTGGTCGGGATGCTGGCCTACCTGGGGTTCGCCTTCTGGCTGCCGGAGGCGGTGCTGGCTCCGGCTTTCCTGATGCCCGTTCCGCTCCTGCTGGCCCTTGCCGTCGGAGAAGCCGTCGCGCAGGCTCCCGATCCGGTGCGTGGCCTCCGGATCGAGTGGGCTATGACGCTATCCGGTCTGGCGCTGGCCGCCGCCCTGTTCCTGCTCAACCGCCCCTTTATCCGCAGCCTGACCTCTGATCCGGGGGGCCGCCGGACGATTGAGCACGTCGCTACCCTGCCGGTTGATGACTTCGACCGCGAACCGATCCTGATGCTCCCCTGGGGAGGGAGCTACTTCGCCGTCAGCTACGGGCGCTACGTGACCGGCGAACTGGAGGGCTTCACACCCGTTGACCATCGCGCCGATCTGCGGGCCATTGTCGCGCGGGAGGAGCCGCTCGTCACTCTGCCGGAGACGTTTTACGTGTTCCCGCCGGGGCAGTGGAACGGCTGGCCTGACCCCCTGCACCTGACGAGCGTCGGGCCGGGCTTTGTGCAGGTCGGCGATGCCCCTCTGCTGAGCGCCGATCGCTGGCCGGGTGGCCCGCTCCGCGATCTGGGGAACGGGGTCGCGTTGCAGGGCTACGAACTGGCCGATCTGCCGGGTGGCGGCCTTCACCTGATCCTGATCTGGCAGGCCCTCCGGACTCCCGGCACGGATTACAGCGTCTTTGTCCATCTGGCCCGTGTCGAGACCCCCGCCGCTCCGGAGGACATCCTCGCTCAGGCCGATCTGTCCGCGCCGGTCTACGGCTGGTATCCGACCAGTCGCTGGCCTGCCGGTGAGGTTGTACGCGACGATGTGATCATCACCCCGCCGGAGGGGTACGGCGGCCCTCTCTGGCTGCGGGCCGGGATGTACCGCCAGCGCGAGGA
>DRKO01000240.1 GCA_011051745.1 Chloroflexota bacterium
CTGACCGCTCAGGTGGAGCACGTCAACCAGTTGCAGGGGCTGGCCTGGCTCCCCTGGCTGTTCTGGTTCTGGAGCGAGGCGACAGCAGGACGCCCCCGGATGGTGCTCTGGCTGGCGATCGGGATGGCGATGCAATTGCTGGCCGGGCACACGCAATCCGCCTTCATCAGCGGGATCGGGCTGGGAGCCTGGGCGGTGTGGCAGACGATCTTCCCCGCATCCGCCGGAGGGGCGAACTGGAAGGCGCGGGGGTGGCCCCTTCTTGCGCTGGCGCTGGCGGCCCTCTTTGCGCTGGGGCTGGCCGCCGCGCAAATCCTGCCCACGCTCGAATTGACCCGCCTGAGCAACCGGAGCGGCGGCCTGACGGCGCTGGAAGCCGTTTCCTTCTCATTCAGGCCGTTTCTCATCGGGCGGGGGCTGCTGCCCTCCTACACAGATGGCGAGCCGCTTTTCAGTGAGTACGTGGCCTACGGGGGGATCGTTGCGCTGGTGCTGGCGTGGCCGGGCGCGTTCCTCCGATGGCGCGACCGGCGAACAACCGGGCTGGTGATGCTGGCCGGGCTGGGGCTGTTTCTGGCGCTGGGAGCCTATAACCCGTTCTACTGGGCGCTGGTGCGCCTCGTCCCCGGCTTCGATCTCTTTCGCGCTCCGGCCCGCTGGCTGGCGCTATGGGGCTTTGCGCTGGCCGGGCTGGCCGGAATCGGCCTTGACACCCTCGCCTCTCGCCTCCCCCGATCCGTAACGCGGGATCGTCGTCTGGCGACGACGGCAGGGCCTGCCGCGCTCGTGATCGCGCTGGCTGCCCTGAGCTTTCTGGCCCCCCTCGAAGCCGCCGACGTGCCGGGCGCAACCCGCCCGCAGGCCGTTGAGTTGATCGTCTGGGCGGTGACGCTGCTCCTCACGCTCGGCCTGATCGTCTGGCTCTGGCAGGGCGGAGAGACGGCCCGGCGTTTCGGCGCGTCGGCGCTGGCGGCGCTGGCCGTCATCGAGTTGTTTCTGGCCGGGCAGGGCCTCCCCTACAACGACCTGAGCGCCCCCGCCGCATGGCACAGCCAGCGCCCCGCGATCAGCACACTGCTGGCCGCCGGAGAGGGCGAAACACCGCCCGCACGCTTCCTCTCCATCTCCGATATCCTGTTCGATCCCGGCGACCTGCACGAGATCGAGGCGCTCTACGGCCCCTATCTGGATGAGGACGCGCTGTTTGATTACATCGTCGCCACCAAACAAAAGGAGATTCTGGCCCCCAACCTGCCGCTCGCCTGGCGCATTCCGGCCATGGACGGCTTCGACGGCGGTATCCTGCCCACCCGCGAGTACATCCGCTTCACGGCCCTCTTTCTGGACGAGGAAGCCGTCTCACCGGACGGGCGGCTGCGCGAAAATCTGGATGACGTGCCCGATCTCCGGTGGCTGCAACTGGCGAATGTGCGCTGGATCATCACCGATAAGGTGTTCGACGCCTGGATAGACGGCATCTATTATGACCTTCAGTTTCCGGCTCGCCTGCAGGCCGGCTCCACCGATCCGGCCACGTCATCATCCATCGGGGCGTATCCCCTCCGCCCCTTCGAGGCGACCACCGTCGGCATCGTCGCCCATCTGGAAGGCGCGGAGGGGCTTCCAGAGGACGCCCAGATCGGCTCGGTGGCGGTCTTCTACGAAGGCGCTGATCTCCCGCTTGTGCAGCCGCTCCTCCTCAACGGCGACTTATCCGGCGGCACGATGGAGCGCCCCACCCGTCTCCTCGTGAGATGGCCGCAGGCGATCCGCATCGAGCGGGTCGCGGTCTCGGTGCGCGATGACTTCCCCGGTACGCTGGTCGTGCGCGGCGTCAGCCTGATTGACGAACGAAGCGGAGCGTTTGTGCCGACGAGCCTCTCGCACGGGAACGTGATCCGGCTCGCCCTCTCCGGGGACGTGAAAATCTATGAGTATACGGGGACGCTGCCACGCGCCTATCTGGTCTGCGACCCGGAGATCGTCGCCGATGAGGATGAGATGTGGGAACGCCTTGCCGGGGCTCCGGACGGGGCCGTGATCGTGCAGAAGGGATCACGCCCCCCTGCCCTGTCCGATTGCTCACCGGAGGAGCCGGGGGAAGCCACGATCACGCTTTACGAGCCGGAGCGCGTTGTCGTGAGCGTGGAAGCGGAGGGTGAGGGTCTCTACCTGATCCTCTCCGACGCCTGGTATCCCGGCTGGGAGGCGACGGTTGACGGCCAGCACGCCGAGGTGTTACGTGCCAGCGGATTGTTCCGGGCGGTTCACGTCCCGGAGGGATCACATGAGGTGACGTTCACCTACCGCAGCCGTCCCTTCGAGACCGGGGCAGCGATCAGCGGGGTGTGCGTGCTGGGAGCACTGGCCGGACTGCTGATCAGATGGCCTGCCCGTCGTCGGTCTGCTGACCGGCCCACCACTCCTCGATAGCGGAGAGCGCTTCCACCGTGCCGATGCGTTCCAGCGCCTCGGCGGCGATGTCGCACACTCGCTCACCCACGCCCATCAACCCGCCCTCTGCGTCGTTCAGACGCTCGATCAGCCAGGGCACGGCCCGCTCATCGCCGATCTCACCCAGCGCCCAGGCCGCCGCCCGGCGCACCGCCCCGTCGGGGTCGCGCAGCGCCCGGATCAGCCCCGGCACGGCAGCCGCTCCCAGCAGAACGCACCCGCGCCAGTCCCGCGCGGCGATGCGATAGGCGACCTCCACGCCGGGGTCATCGGGAACCCAGCCGATCAGATCCAGCGCGCCGATGATCGCCTCGCGCTCGGCCCCGTAAGCATAGCGCAGCGCTCCCAGCAGGCCACGCGGGTCCGTATCCCCGATCTCCCACAGGCTATCAGCCGCCGCCCGGCGCACCTGCTGATCTCCGGTATAGAGCGCCTCCGCCAGAGCGAAGGCCGCGCGCGGGTCCTGAAACAGTTCCGCCAGCCACAGGGCGGCATAGATGCGAACCTCCCGCGCCGGGTGATCGAGCGCCTCGACCAGCAGGTCGGGCGTCTCCGGGTGGTTCTGCTCGACCAGCCACTCAAGCGTCTCAACGGTCAGGTCGTCAACGTCAAACGGCTCGTCGCTCAACGCTCCCCCTGCTCCCCCCGCCAGGCATCGAGCGCCGCCCGCGCTTCCTCCGTGCCGATCCGGCGGAGCATCTGGGCAGCCGCCCGCCCGATCCGCCAGTCCGGGTTATGCAGCGCTTCGATCAGGCCGGGCACGGCCCGCTCGCCTATCTGCTCGATTGCCTCGCTGGCGAGTCGGCGCACCTCCAGCTTCTCATCGCGCAGGGCTTCCACCAGCCCCTCAACGGCGGGGGGGCCGATCTGCCCCAGCGCACGGGCCGCATCCGTGCGCACGTCGTCATTTTCCCCCCGCAGAGCATCCAGCAGGGCCGGAATCGCCGGAGGGCCGATCCGCACCAGCGCCTCGCTGACGTGCAGACGCACCATCGGATCGGAGCTGTAGAGGGCCTGAGTCAGCCCTTCTCTGGCCGGTTCCCCGATCTCGCCCAGCGCCCAGGCCGCCACCCGTCGGGCTTCCGCGTCATGCAGAGCCTCCAGCAGACCGGCGATCGCTGCCTCTCCCCCCACACGCACCAGCGACCAGGCCGCATCCCAGCGCCGGTCATGATCTGAGTCGTACAGTCCCTCCAGCAGGCCGGGCACAGCCCGCACGTCCCCCAGCGACTCAAGCGCTTTGGCAGCCCGGATGCGCACATCCCGTGAGGGGTGGCTGTTCGCGGCCCTTGCCAGCACGTCACGCGCAGCCGGATGATCCATCGCAACCAGGTTCTCCAGCGCGGTTTCGCGCTCCTCCGGGTTGAGGCTGTCGAGCATCTCCTCGGCCCGCCGCACAATGGAGGGCACGTTCTCCACAGCGGGGGGAGGAGCCTCCTCGACGACGGCGGGCGGCTCCAGCGGAGCGGTGGCGGGCGGCTCTTCCTGGCTGAGCGCCTGCCGGAGCAACCGGATCAACCCCTCCCACTGAGGAGCCGTTCTGAAGTCCAGATAGGGGAGCGCCGCCAGCCGGGGGTGCAATTCCGCGTGCCGGAACAGGATCGGGATGACCGGCTTCTCCAGCGCCAGCGCGGTTACCCACTCATAGGTCACGCAATCCGAGGCTTTGGCCTCCGGCGACATCACAACCACCAGCGCCTGACACTCCCGGAGGGCTTCCTCGACATCCTGAGTCCAGCGAACAGGCCCGTTCATCCTCCCGGCATCCACCCAGAGGGGAAGATCGCCCTCCTCTCTGAGCTTCTCGATCAGCAGAGAGACGAATCGAACATCTATTGAGTGGAACGAAATAAAGATGTGACTCATCAAACCCCCTCCTGGAGTAAGCCTCTGCATCCGGCCACGATCCGCGTCGGCCCGTGATCCGGATGGTTACCCGCCCAGCCGCTCCAGAGCACCAGCGGCGGCCTCCCGGACCCCCTGATCTTCATCCTGCAGAAGAGCGGAAAGAGCGGAGAGAGCCCGCTTATCGCCGATCCGGCCCAGTGCCTCCGCCGCCGCCTGCCGGACAGCCCGCTCCGAATCGCGCAGCGCGTCAATCAATGCCCCCACCGCCGAGCCGTCGCCAAGCCGTCCCAGCGCCTGCGCCGTCACCCGCCGGACAACCGGATCGGGCACGGTCAGGCTTTCCAGCAGGCCGGGCACGGCCCGCACGTCGCCGATCTCCCCCAGCGCCTCTGCTGCCGCCCGGCTTACGACCGGCTCCAGATCATCGAGGGCGCGGATCAACTCCGGCACAGCCTGCGGGTCTCCGATCTTCCCCAGCGCGCGCGCCGCCGCCTCCCGCACAGATGCGGCCTCATCGTCCAGAGCCGCCAGCAGGGCCGGGACCGCGATCTTATCGCCCTCCCCGCCCAGCGCATCGGCGGCGGCTTTCCGTCTGTCAGGGTCCGGGCTGGCGCTCAGAGCATGGATCGCCTGCCGGGTCATCTCGTCGTCCGCCATCGCCGTCTCAGGCCATCACTCCACCAGGTAATAGTAATAATGGATCACCGTGTCAATCCCCCGGTAGAAATGCGCCAGCCGGAAGTGCTCGTTGGGCGAATGGACGTTATCGTCCAGCCCGAACCCCATCAGCACCGCCGGTGCGTTCAATTCCTTCTGGAAGGTGGCGACGATCGGGATCGAACCGCCTTCACGGGTGAAGACCGGAGCCACGCCCCACGCGGCCTCATAGGCCCTGGCCGCCGCCCTCATCTCCGGCGAGTCAATCGGCGTGATGGCAGGCCAGCCTCCCACATGCTTGATCACCTCAACCGTCACCGTGTCCGGCGCGAGGCTTTCCACGTACCCGGCGAAGAGCCGCGCGATCTCATCCGGGTCCTGATCCGGAACAAGCCGCATGCTGATCTTCGCCCCCGCCTCGGCGGGGATAACCGTCTTGCTGCCCTCGCCCTGAAAACCGCCCCATATCCCGTTGACCTCACACGTAGGCCTCGCCGTGATGCGCTCCAGAAGCGTATACTCCGGCTCGCCCCAGGGCTTCTCAAGGCCGGTCTCCTCCTGCCACTGCTCCAGACTGTAGGGCACTTTGCGGAGCGCGGCGCGCTCCTCCTCCGAAAGGGGACGCACCCTGTCATAAAAGCCGGGGATGGTGACTCGTCCCTGCTCATCGTGCAGCGCCGCGATGATCTCCGCCAGCGCCTGAGCGGGGTTGTGAACCGAGCCGCCATATCCGCCGGAGTGCAGATCACGCTTCGGGCCTCTGATGCGAATCTCCATGTAGGTCAGCCCGCGCAGCGCGTAAACAATCGAGGGACAGTCGGGACCGACGATCCGCCCGTCGGAGATCAGGCTGCTGTCCGCCGCCAGCTTCTCCTTATTCGCCACCACAAACGGCCCCAGACTGGGCGAGCCGACCTCCTCCTCGCCCTCGAAGATCAACTTGACGTTGATCGGCAACCGGCCTTCCGTCGCCAGTATGGACTCAATCGCCTTGATGTGGGTGAACATCTGCCCCTTGTCGTCGCTGGCCCCGCGAGCGTAAATCTCGCCGTCGCGGATCTGCGGCTCAAAGGGAGGCGTTTCCCACAGTTCGAGCGGATCGGCGGGCTGCACGTCGTAATGTCCGTAGATAAGCACCGTCGGCGCGTCACTGCCCGCCTCCAGCCATTCCCCGTACACGACAGGGTTACCGTCCGTAGGCAGCACCTCGACGTTTTTCAGGCCCACGCGCCTCATGTCGGCGGCCAGCCACTCTGCGGCCCGCTGAATATCAGGCTTATGCTCGGAAAGCGTGCTCACGCTGGGGATACGGAGCAGGTCGAAAAGCTGATCAAGGTATCGCTCGCGGTTGGCGCGAGCGTACTCCAGAGCCGATTGTAGCATACCGTGAACTCCTCAATGAGTGGGATAAGCGGTGCAAGACAGATGCTCGCCCGTAGCATAGCCCAGAGGCCCTTCTCAGGCAAGCGGCGAGACCCCCCGCGCACCCGCCATCAGTCACCGGCCCTCTGCCAGCCGCCCCTTCCGATCCGATACACCACAAACGAGCGCTCCCCGAAGCGGTTCGTCGTCTCCAGCACGGGCACGGCCCGGTATCCCGCCCGCCTGACTGCGTCGAGCACCTCGGCGGGGCTTTCCCATCCGGCCAGCACGATGTATCGCTCCGCTCCGTCTTCCCCGAAGGCGATCAGATCGTCGGTCAGCGCAGCGGGAGTCCCGATCGGCGCGAGGTAGAGATAAGCGTCGTACAGGTAATAGTGAAGCGGCCAGCCCAGCGACTGGTAGTACACTACCGTGCCGAGCGGTTTTTCCCGCAGATAGCCCGCCACCTCCTCGATGCCGTCAAACGCGCCGTGATCGCCGCCGACCGGATAAGCGCTGTGGGCAGCCTGCCAGGCAGGCACGGCCAGCGCCAGAGCCAGCCCCGGCGCGGCCAGCGCCCTCCATCCGGCGGAGAGAGAAGGCTTCACGCAGGCCAGCCAGCCGATCAGCAACGCCCCACCCCGTCCCACCAGCAACGCGATCAGGGGCACGAGCGGCAGCAGGTAGCGATCCAGCACCGGGAAAGCCACCAGCCAGTGGAAGGCCAGATATCCGATCAGGAAGGCGGCGATCAGGAGTGTTGTGGCCGCCCCCCGCGTCCGGCGACGGGCGACGATCTCCACAGGGACGAGCGCGGCCACCCCCGCCGCCAGCAGGCCGCTCAGAAAGCCCGTGCCTGCCACATAGCGCAGCCAGCCCAGCCAGGCCCACGCGCGGGGCCAGACCTCCGTACTGCGGGCCAGCCGCCCCGGATTGTTGAACTCGACGCCCGCCGTCCAGAAGCTCACCGCCGCCCCGCGCCGGACATCCCAGAGGAGCATCAGGGCCAGCGGCAGCGCCAGCCCCAGCCCGAAGCGCCCTGCCCACCGCCCGGCGTCCCGCCAGCGCAGGCCGGGGACGACCCCCTGCACAACGCCCAGCCCGACGACCAGAGGCGCGAAGAACAGGGCGCTCTGCTTGGTCGCCAGCGCCAGCCCGTAGAGAAGGCCCCCCCACCCCCAGCGACCGGAGGCCACAGCCACCAGCGCCGCCAGCAGCCACATCACAAGCTGCGGATCGGCGAAGACCGTCGGAGAAAAGAGGATCGCAAAGGGGGAAAGCGCGTAAAAAGTGGCCGCCAGCAGCGCGGCGGCCCCGGAGCGCCACAGCAGCCAGCCCAGCCGCGCCACCAGTGCCACGCTGATCAGGCTGGCGAACAGCCCCGGCAGGCGGGCCGTCAGTTCGCTGGCCCACGAGATCGAGATGCCCCCGGCCAGCACGTAATAGAAAAGCGGCGGCTTATCCACCAGCAGGGACGTTTCAGATAACCAGGGGTCATCCCCCGTGATGATCAGCCGCCCCAGCGTGGCGAACAGCGCCTCGTCGGGGTGAAAGCGGTTGTCGGTCAGCGGTGCGATCCGCGCCGCCGCTCCGATCAGCAGGATCAGCGTCAGCAGCCAGATGCGGCGCGTCCGACATCCAGCGGGCGGAGGACGATCCACCGTGCCCTCCGTGATAGGTTTTCGGCCCCTGAGATCAATCCACAAAGCGATACTTGATCAGCGCCCAGAGGGCGGGGAAGGCATCCCAGCCGGTGATCTTCTTGCCCTCTTCGTACTCCCGTCCGTAGTAGGCGATGGGAACCTCGAAGATTCGGTATCCCCGCTTGGCGATCTTGGCCGTGATCTCCGGCTCCAGCTCAAAGCGACGGGAGCGCAGGGGTATATCGCGCACCACCTCGGCCCGGAAGCACTTGTAACAGGTCTCCATATCGGAGAGGTCGAGGTTGTAGAGGATATTTGTGACGAGTGTCAGCAGGA
>DRKO01000241.1 GCA_011051745.1 Chloroflexota bacterium
GAGGGAAAGCGTAAGGCATCATCCGGTAGCCCTCGATCCACACCTCCGGGCCTGCAAAGCCGTGTCGGGCCAGCCAGCGTTCTACCCCGTTGCGGGGGTCGCCCGCCGTCGCCCCCTCGGTGACCAGCCAGAGGCGGCTATGCCACACGCTGGCCTGCTCCAGCAGACGGGCTGACTTCTCGCTCAGCGGGTCCTCGAACACGAATCCGAAATCCGGGAGATGGGCATCGTAGCTATCCAGCCAGCCCAGAAAACTGACCGGCAGCACCGCCACGATCCCGTCCCCCGGCTGGGCTTGCCCGGAGAGGGCGGCGGTGAGTTCGTCGAGGCCGGGCGACTCGTTCGGGCCGTCCGGGAGGCGGAGCAGGACGAAGAGCAGCAGGGCGACGCTCAACCCGGCCTGTGCGAGCGGAGCGTATCTCGCAGGTGAAGAGCGATCCTCGCGCAGGGCCAGAACCAGCGTAACGCACCCGAAGGCGATCAGGGCCATGCAGACGGCCAGCAGGAGCCGGTCGGGTTGCCCTCCCTGCCACCACAGGACATCCCAGCCGCCGCCCCGCGCCGTCTCGATCTGACGGGGCCAGGGCAGCAGGGCAGGGTCAAACAGCATCGGCGCACGGGGTACGAAGTCCGTCGGCGGGGTGATCGCCCGCAACCGATCGGCGATGGCCGGTTCGGTCTCAAGGTAGTTAAAGGTGGCGGCCAGCCACTGGGTGAAAGCCGAGATCAGCAGGATGCCGCCCCCCGGTAGGCGCAGCCAGAGCGGCTCCGGCCCGACCAGACGCGCCAGAAGCGGCGCGACCAGCAGCACGAGCGCGGGCATAATGGCGACCAGAAAACGCGGCCCCCAGCCCACGCCCGCCCACCACTCGGCGTACAGGCTGTAGAACAGGAGGATCAGGCCTGCCTGTCCGGCGATCAGCAGCAGGCGGCGGGGATGTGACCGCCAGCCAGGCACTACGCCGAACGGCACAAGCAGGGCGAGGGGCACATACCACACCAGCCCGCGCGGCGTGCTGAGCGTCTGTCCGAAAAGACCGACTCCGAGATACTGCGCCGACAGCCTGACGACGCCGATCTGCTGGTAACCGGTCTCGAAGGGGGAGCCGAACCGTGCCCAGTTGTAAGCCCCCTGTCCGGCAGCGAACACCCCGGCCCCCAGCCCGAAGGCGAGGAGCAGGGGCCACGTCCGTTTCAGCGCCATCCGGAGGGAGCCGCCCTGTAACGTCGCGCCGGAGATGAGGTAGAGCGGGTACACTGGCGCGGAAACCCAGACCGGCACTGCGCCGATCCCGGCCAGCCCCAGCCCCAGCCCGCCTGTCAGGGCGGCCTGCCATCCCCCGCCGTCTCCGGCGCGGACCACGCCTCGGAGGGCGATCAGCAGCCCCAGCGCGGCCAGAGGTTGCGTGAACAGCGTCTCGGCGTAGGGCCAGGCCAGCGTCGCCAGCCCGAAAGTCAGCCCGCCGAGCAGGGCGGTGGGTCGGTTGTAGCCCCATGAGACGAGGGTCAGATACAGCAGGCCGCCGGTGAGGGCCGTCAGGAGGGGGGAGAGCATCAGCGCGGCGCGGACCGGACTTGTCCCCAGCGCATGGGCCAGCCACACGAGTGGCACGGCCAGCAACGCCGAACCGACATCTTTCACCGAGTAGATATGGCCGTCAATGCCCCGCGCAACAACAGAACTGGTTCCCAGCGCGGCCCGTGTCCAGTAAAGAATGTTGGCGTCGAACGTGCCGTGTCCGGTCAGGCTACGCGTCACGCTGAAGACGGACACCTCATCAATGGAGTGGAAGCCCAGGCTGGAGGTCAGCAGGTAGACGCTCAGCAGCAGCAGGCTGAGCGCCAGAGCGACGCGCCGATCGATGGCCGGTTCGGGGGGAGGGGCGTTGCCGTTGTGCATGGGGGCATTATATACCCGCCGCCGGGGGATTTGAAAACCCCGGGGAATGAGAGGGGGGCGAGTCTGACCACTCGCCCCCCTCGTTGCGTTGTTTGGTCCCGTGCCGGGATGCTAGGGGGTGCAGGGGGCGCCGTGGCAGTCCCGCCACTCCCATCGCACACAGGCGGGCGGATAGGAAGCCGTGTTCCAGGCGGTGCAGACCTGGCTGCACGGGCATTCCTCGCCGCCGCAGTCACCGCCGCAGGTACAGGCGTCCCAGCAGACCCCGCCGAAGCAGGAGAGGCCGCTCTGGCACTGTGAGGAGTCGGTGCAGGGGTTCCCGCAGCCTCCCGCCGTCTCGCCGCAGTCGCGGCATTGCAGGCCCTCCCCCGGTGTGCAGGTTCCATCATCCACGCAGGGGCAGTCCTGCGGACACAGGTCGGTGTTCTCACACTCCGGGTTGCATATCCCGTCGCCACAGACGCAGGCCGGAGGCGGCGGAGTCTGATCCTCCTCGCAGTCCGGATCGGTCAGCGGGTAGCATTCTTTGCCGCTCCCGTCCTCGAAGAAGACGCAGCAATAGCTGACGGAGCCAAAGTCGGCGATGAAGTCGCATTCGTTCTGGGTGAAGTCCTCGCAGAAGGGGTTGCATATATCATCCCCCGGGATGCAGGGGACATCGCCGCAGTCTTCGTCCGTTGCGGTGTAGGTGAGCGTCCGGTCTTCCTCCGACTCGCTCTGGCAGTAGAAGCAGTCCTCCTCCACCATATACCCGTATGTCTCTTCCTCGAGCCAGCAATCTTCGCAGTCGGGTTCCTCTTCCTCAACCGTCCTGTTGATCTGATCCTCGTCTGGCTCGACGCAGAGGGGGTCGCAGAGATCGTCCCCTGTTATGCAGGGCCCGCCCGGCGTGTAACCGGGCACTCCGACCCTTTCACAGGGGCCGCTCTCGATCACATCCCCCGGATTCCAGACCGTATAGGAGAGGGTGACGGCGTTCCCGACACCGGTAACGTCAAAGATGATGAGGCTCACGCCGTTACGTGCCCTGGCTACGTAGCGGTTGCCCGCTTTCAGCGGCAGGCCGTCGCGGACGTAGACGGGATCGGCGGGCATGGTGATCCGGAACAGAGGCGTATCGTCCGCCGGACCCAGTTCAAACAGCCCCTGCTGCCCCTCCTGATCGGCCATCAGGCGGGCAGTCCCTTCCGGGGTCAGGCCCAGATAAAAGTCGCTGTTCGGGCTTCGTTCGCCCAGCAGGAAGTTGTAGCTGTTCTCGGCTCCGGTTGTGAGTTCGGCCTCAAGCGTCGGGGGGCAGGGCGGCAGTGTGATCTGCCAGCAGGTCGTGGCCGGTGATTCCCCTGCTTCGTTGAACGAGGCGATGATGTACTGATAAGTCCCTCCGCACCAGACATCACCATCCACAAACTCCGTCACGTTGGCCCCGACCGTGCCGGCGTGGACGATCCCTTCGGCCATGTCAGCCCGTTTGCGGTAGATGTTGAAGCCGTCTTCGTTGTCGCTGTTGTCCTGCCAGCCGACCAGAATATCGTATACGGCCACATGGTCGGCCCAGATGCCGCTCGGAGGGGCGGGCGGAGTCTGATCGGGCGTCGAGGTTGGCCCCGCC
>DRKO01000242.1 GCA_011051745.1 Chloroflexota bacterium
GGCGACGGCATACCTCGTAGCCATCTATATCCGGCAACATGATGTCGAGGACGATAACGGCAGGCCGATGCTTAACGGCCATCTCGACGGCTTCAGCGCCCGTCAGGGCATTCAACACCTCATAGCCGACGATTTCGAAGTATCGGCGGAGCATATCAGAGGTGATGACTTCGTCCTCAACGACCAGCAGTTTATTCATGATGCGTCGGCTCAATACGTTGTCGCTGATGAGACGGGTTAAAGCTGACGGGCCAGATGTAAAATCGCGCGGGCAAAGAGAGAGCCGGGCTGGGACATCACCAGCGGACGCCCTTCCATCAACGCCGAAATCTGATCAGGCTCATACGGGATATCGGCTTCTATAGGGCGATTGATGGTCTTCACCACGTCCTCGTGAGAGACCCCATGCGGGCGTGTACGGTTGATGACGATATGCTGTTGCCCTTTTAGCCCCAGCCTATCAATGGCCTCCAGTGTTTTCGGCACAGTGACGAGATCCGCCGGATTCTCCCCCACGACCAGTACGATATGAGAGGCCAAGCGCAACGCATGGGTACTCATCGGAGTTAGATGGGCAGGGAGATCAACAACGATCCGGTGGAACCCCTCCGACAGAACGCTGAAAATATACTGTAACGTCTCCGGAGCCAGTTCTTGGGGAGCGGGGTCAAGTGGCGCAGCAAGGATCGCCACCCCTACCGAACGGTCAAGCATCAACGCCCCGCCGATAAGGCGCTTATCTGCGCCGGGAGCGAGGTTGACAAGGTTATACCACGTACTCTTCGGGGGCGTCATCTTCAACTGGACGGCGACCTGCCCGTCACCATTGTTCAGATCAACGATACATGATCGCCCAAACTGCATCAGCCCCAGCCCCAGGTTCACGGCCATAGTGGTAGTACCGACGCCATCCGCCAGACCCATAACGGCCACGACCGGCAACGCAGGAGTGGGAGTCTCCGGACGGGGAGCTGGTGGCTGGTACACACCCGCCGAGGGCACGGGCTGAGGCGGCTGAGCAGGAGAAGGGGGAGGCGCAGTACGCGGCTGAGGTGGCGGGGGAGGCGCCGGGGCCTCGGTCACCGGTGGAGGGGCCGGAGGCTCCAGCGGAGCAGGCATGTTACGCGCCCCTGTATAGAGCAGTTCCTCAACGTGTTTTAGCAGATCATCCCGCGTGACTGGCTTGGTGACAAAATCGTCTGCCCCGGCATCCTCGGCGTAATCACGCTGCTCAGGCTGAGAGAGCGCCGTGAGGATCAGAAGGGGGATGTCCATTGTCTCCGGGTCCTCCCGGAGAATGCGGCAGACCTCATAACCACTGATATCAGGCATCATCACGTCTACGATCGCCATGTCGGGGCGTTCCCGCCTTGCGATTTCGATGCCCTTGTAGCCATCGGTTGCCAGTATGGGTGTGTGGCCTGCACGCTTGAGCATGATGCTCATCATCTGAAGCAAGCTCTCGTCGTCGTCAATTATCAGAATACGGGCCATGATCGCCATCTCTTTGAGTACAGGGTCAGGGGCCACCCCGGAGGACAGCCTCGTACATTGCTTCTATTGTACGATAATTACTTCACCGGGCCAACCGCTTCCACCGGCCAGTTCCGGGGAAGAGGCTTCCGAGCCAGAGCATCACTGCTCAGGTGGCAAAAAAAACGAAAACGAAGCAGAATGTGAGGAACAGGCAACACAGGTGAGTGGTATTTCTCTGGAACTCTCCATACTGTATCAGCAGCTTCTATCAGCCGGGGTCAGCCAGCGCACACAGTGGTGAGTGGTCGCCTGCGCTGCTAAAATAACCTGGAACCAGACTCAAAACAAGAACGGGGAATGTAATGGGATCAGACACTCGGATACTCGTGCTCGAAGATGACCCCAGCTTAATTAAATTGTATTCAGAGGCATTAAGACTGGAGGGATTCAGGGTTGATCAGGCGACCACCATAGAGGAAGCGCGTGAGCTCCTGAGCGCCAATGAATACACTGTTTTTTTATGCGACGTTCTAATCGGCAAGCAGCGGAGCACCGGTCTGTTGCATGAGGTTCTCCCTGCGTTGGCCGGAAAAACAGAAGTCGTCATGCTTTCAGGTAAGGGGCAATACCTCGAAAGCGCTCAGGAACTTGGCGTAAAATACTTCGTCGCCAAGCCTACCTCGCTGGATACGCTGGTGCTTCTGATCCACCAACTCTCAAGGGGGATGGAGGAGGCTCTGGAAATCGGGGCGAGCGATGAAGACCTGCGCCAGACAGCGGCCATACCGGCGCAGCATTGCCCCTATCTCGGTATCAGAGGCGATCCGGAGACCTGGTTTGCCTTCCCCACCGAGGAGAACTACTGCCAGCGCCCCAAGACCCCAAAGCCGATCGCACTGGCGCATCAGTCAGACGTATGCCTCTCGGCCAGCCACGTGAATTGCCCTGTCTTCCAGCATGAGGGTGAGTGGAGCGGCCCGCTGCCGCAGGAAATTCAGGGGGAATCTCCCCTGATGGCTTTCCTGAGAGAGCGCTGGATGATCATCGCGGGCGCAGCAGTGGGCCTTGTCATTGTGGGGGTTATACTGATCCTGGTGCTGAGCGGAGGGAGCAGCCCTGCTCCAAGCGCTGTAGAACCCACAGCCATCACCATCTCGACGGCCTTTCCCACGCCGACAGACACACCCGCGCCGACCGAAGAGCCAGCAACTGAGCCGACAGCGTCTCCGGTTGAGAGCCAGCCGATCAGCGTGATCCCATTGAGTGGCCCTCTGGCTGAGCCGACCTCCGAGATTTCCGGCCTGGCCTGGTATGGCGACACACTTATCCTGCTGCCCCAGCGCCCCTCAAGAGAAGACGACGTGCTTTACACGCTTCAAAAAGAGGACATCCTACGCTACCTCAGTGATCCGAATGGAGAACCGTTGACACCGGGAACCATCACATTTACAGCCCCCCGCATAGAGGCGACGATCAGCGGCTTTGAAGGGTTCGAGGCAATCGGGTTCTCTGGCAATCGTGTATACCTGACTGCCGAGGCTTCGCCGGGTAGAACTATCGCTGGATTCCTGCTTGCGGGCGAGGTTATTGGTGGTGGTTCCGAGATAGCTGTTGATCTGGAGAATCGAGCCGAGATACTGCCACAGGCTGACATACCAAACGCGGCAGAGGAGGCGCTGGTCATTGCCGGGGACCGGATCATAACGCTCTATGAGGGGAACGATTTCCGAGTCAACGTGAGTCCGGTTGCGCACGTGTTTGATACCTCGCTGATCCCGGTTGGCACAATCCCGTTCCCCAACCTTGAGTGGCGCGTCACCGACGCCACCGATCTGGACCCGGAGGGCCGCTTCTGGGTTGTCAACACCTCTTTCTTCTGGCCAGGAGTTGAGCAACTCGTCGAGTATCAGTACAGCGAAGACGGTATCACCGGGACAGACAACGCCCCTATCCGGCTTCTCCTCGACGAGGACGAGCCCCGCAACTGGGAAGGCGTGGCCCGGCTGGATGATTCCGGCTTCCTGATTGTGACGGACAAAGACCCTGAGACTATCCTCGCTTTCGTAGCAATGCCCCGGCCCTGATCAGAGCAGAGCAACACCCCTCTCCCGTTCTAAAACCAGGACAGACTTTTCGCCATCACACGCCAGCTTTCTCTCCCTCAGGGTGATACTGTCCCTTACTCTTCAGCAGATGCTCGCACAGAGGAATATGAACAGGAACAGAACAGACACATATCGGCAGGGAGGTAAGCAGGCGTGAGCTGGCTGTATCGGGAAACTACCAGACGTCACCTTGCGGTTGGTCTGATCATCCTCCTGATCCCGCTTGCGGCCGCCTCGCTTGTTAGAGGCGTATCGAAGGCACTGGGGCGGCCCTGTGACTTCCAGAATTTCTGGGTTTCAGGCCAGCTGGTAGCGGAGGGGCAGAATCCCTACCGCGTATGGCTGGAGGATAAGCCCCAGCTCCGGGAACGAGCCATTCCTCCGGGAACCTGCAGCGATCTTGAAGACCTCCCCGTCTTCAACCCACCCCTTCTTCCGCTGATGATGATCGCCTTCAGTGGGCTGGATTTCCTTCCGGCGCGCATTATATGGCTGGGGCTGGATATCATCATGGCGATACTCCTGCCCCTCCTTTTGATGCGTCTCAACCCGCGCCCTCCATCCGGCCAGCTACAGGTCATTTCTGTGCTGTTTTTTCTGACCTGGCTACCGGTGCGATATGCGATCAGCCTGAGCCAGACAGGCCTGGGAGCAGGCTTCCTTGCTGTGCTGGCAGTATGGCTCACCTACCGGGAACGCCCGCGCTGGCTGCTGGCGGGATTGCTTATGGGAGCGGCCCTGATCAAATACACGTTGACGGGGCCATTACTTCTGTTTTTCCTGATCTACCGACGCTACCGCGTCGTTGCAGTCGCCGTGCTGGTCCAGGTGCTTGCCTTCATCCTGTTTACCCTGCTGGTCGGTGACTCGCTCTCCGAGGCTACCCACGCTTACTTTGCCCTCCTGTTTCAGGCTACGGGGCAATCAAGCGGCGTCGTCTCGCTCGATGGCTGGCTCAACACAGTCGGGTTATCCAGTTCTGCCTCTGCGTTGATCGGGCTGGTTGCGAGCGTCGTCGTTACAGGCCTGTTTATCATCCCCCACTATTGGCACGAGGCCCTTACCCCTATCTCTGATCTATCCTCCCCTCGCGGCCGTCTGAAGGGGAACCTTCTGATCACCCTCCTGATTCTGGTGGGGCTGCTATTTTTCTACCACCGCCCCTATGATCTACCGCTTCTCTTTGCCTTCCTCGCCTTCGCGGCAGGGTTTGATCTGCCGGAGGACATTACCACACCACGGGGACGAATGATAATGATCCTGCTCATCTCAGCGGTAGCTGTTGGGCTGGCAATGATGCTGCCAGGCTGGTGGATCGGGGCCGCCCATCCGAGTCTGACAGTGCGCGATTTCTTCGAGCGGTTCCAGTTCACGGTTGCCGGGTTTCTGGCCCTCGCCGTTTCGCTGTGGGTGCTCCCCAGGTTTGATATACTGATGCCACCATCGGGAGGCCAGCCTGATCATTGAAGTTTCGGGAAAGCTATTTCGAGGCTGACAATCGGAGGAATGTAGTCCATGCCCTATCGCTTTATACGACCGTTTATTGTATCCCTGACCCTTGCTCTGCTGACGTCGGCGTGTGCTGCGGTCCCTTCCAGAGCGGAGGAACCTGACAGCGAACCACCAGCCGTTACACAGGCTTTCACGCCCTATTCCCCTCAGTCCGTAGCCCCAACCCCGTCACCTCTGCCCACCCCAACGGCAGCCCCGATGCTGGAGAGTGTACCGGAGAGCATGGAGTGGGTGCAGACCCCCTCCATCCAGAGAGAGCTTTACGTCGCCCCCGACGGATTCGCCAGCGATCTACGCGATTACTCAGGCCAGGGCCGGGACGGCCTGTTCACCAGTTTTCCGGCGTTTGTCTCCGGGCATGTGGTCTCCCCCGAAGGTGTGAGTCAGGCACTCCAGTTGGACGGGGTGGATGACTTCATCGAGTTCTCTCCTCCGGTTGCCGCATGGGGAAGCAGCGCAACCCTGATGACCTGGTTCGCGACCACCGCCGAGGCTGCGCCGCTCCTCAGCTCCATGCGATCCCCCAGCGGACTGGGTGTCGGGCAGTCTCTTCAGGTGCGCCAGGGACGCATTGCCTTCTTTGTGAGCGAGAACGGCAACCTCGCCGGGTGCGAGGATGATTCCGTCCTGATAGAAGGCCCCCCCGTGAACGATGGGGAGTGGCATCACGCAGCGGCCGTGATAGACCAGACAGCTAACGAGGTATATCTTTATCTGGACGGTGAGCCTGTCGGGAGCGAAAGTATCGCCTCGATTGACGACGCAGGATGCGGGATCGAACCCATCACCCGTATAGGGCTTTCGAGGGGAGGCGTGGATCCGACGTATTACGAGGGCACGCTTGATGAACTGCGCATATATGACCGGGCGCTGAATGCTGAAGAGATCGGAATAGCCTACGGAGGGGGAGCAGGGAGTTATGATGCTCCTGATGCCGGCTTGGTGCTTGGGTATCACTTCGACGAAGAAGTCGCGGGCACTCCCGATAACCCCCTGAGCCTTGAGGTAGCGATCAGGAGTGCGCAACCGGGAGACCTCTACTGGTTGCTGGAGGGAACATATAGAGGTGCGTTTGAACTCACCCGACCCGGGACGGAGACAAGCCCGATCATCTACCGTGCATATCCCGGCCAGCATGTGCGGGTGGAAGGCGGTTTTGATATCACGGCGGATCATAACTGGCTGTGGGGGCTTGAAATCACCGATCCTGAGCAGGTCAGGCCCGGAGCAGGCGTTACCCTGCAGGCGGCAGGTGTTCATCTGATCAACAACTACGTTCATCACGTCAGGGGGTACAACGGGATCGAGGCCTGGAACGAGGGACCGGGACAGGTGATTTATGGCAATATCGTGTACCTCAACGGCTACGATCCCGGCTGGCTGGAAGATGGGAGCAGGCAGGCACATCCCCACAATATCTATACCCAGAATCGATTCGCCGATAATGGCTACAAGTACTTCGTCAACAACCTCATCCTAGATTCAGGGCTGGTGTGCGATGATTGCTTTAATTTCCACGCCTATACAGAGGACGGGTACGTCAGCGGCTTTCATCTGGAGAATAACGTCATTGCCAACGGGCGCGTGCTAATCGGAGGCTTCAATGAGCCCTCCGATAATCACCGGGTGATCGGGAATCGCTTCTATAACAGCAACGTGCAGTTTGGATATCGGCGACCAACTCAGGCGTGGTTCATCTCAAACCACCTGTTCCGCTCAATGTTGAGCATAGAGTGGTTCTGGGGGGCTGGCGAAACCCGCTTTACGCAGACCGCCCCCAACATCTTTTTGAGCAACACCATTCTGGCCCCGGAGGACGTACACATCCGATTCAGGACCTCCGCTTATCTGGAGGATGGACGAAATGAAGGTGGCCCCGCCATCCAGCCAACCGATATCTTCGGGCGCAATATCTACTCGGAGCCTTTCAGCGCCTACTTCTATGCAAACGGACAGGAGGCTGTGCTGGACTTCGAGGGATGGCAGGCTGCAACACGGGAGGCCGGCAATCCTTTCGACGGGGACTCAGAGGTTGTGCCACTCCCAACTGAGACCGAAATCTTCCTGCTCCCCAATGAATATGAAGAGGGACGCGCTCATCTTGTGATCTACAACTGGGGCAATGAGGCCAGCGTAGCGGTGGATCTCTCATCCGTGCTTCCGTCAGGAGCTTCTTTCGCCATTTATCGAGCGCGTGATCTCTACGGCACGCCAGAGGTATCCGGAACATATAGTGGGCCGGTCAGCGTTAGCGTGGAGGGCGAGGAATTCGCAACTTTTGTCGTGGTGAGCATCGGGCCCTGAGCAGCAGAGCCTTGAGATGGTGGCTATTTCTCCCCGCCGATATCTACTTTGCGGGGCTGGGCGTCTACTTTGGCGCACGTCTGGCAGTGGGCTACCGCTTCTGGCCTGTTGAACTGGTCAGCCAGTTCATTCACCTGTTGCTGTTGCCCGCCTTTCCTCTGCTCATCGTGTTGCTGCTCAGTCGCCACTGGCTGCGTGCAGTGGCTGCTGGCATGGGGATACTGGCCTTTGGCTGGCTGTTTGGCGGCTTATTCCTCCCATCGGCGGCGACGGGCTCCTGCAACGAGGGATCGGCGGGCTGCCAGACGCTGACGGTGATGAGCTATAACGCAGGCTCCGGCCTGGCTGAACCC
>DRKO01000243.1 GCA_011051745.1 Chloroflexota bacterium
GTCATGTGCCCGAACTCCCCGGCGAAGCCCGTGCGGCCCTTGAACAGAACGCCGTTCCGCACGATGGCTCCTCCGAGGCCAACCTCGACGCTGATATACAGCACATCGTCGCAGCCCTGCGCGGAGCCGAAATAATACTCGCCCAGGGCGGCCATGTTGGCTTCGTTGTCCACGAAGACGGGAGCCGTACAGACCTCCTGGACGATGGCACGCATCGGCACGTCCCGCCAGCCCAGGTTGGGGGCGAAGAGCAACGTCCCGTTTGACTCATCCACCAGGCCGGGGACGCCCACCGCCACCCCCAGAAGCGGCCCTTCGTTCCCCTCTGGACGGGCAGCCTCACAGATCAGGTTCAGCAGACGGGTGATGATCGCGTCCTGGCTGCTGTGGCGGATGCTCTCCCGATGCCGCCAGACGACCTCGGCAGCGAAGTTGGCCCGGATGACCGAGATATAATCCACGCCGATGTCAACGCTCACAATGTGCCCGGCAGCCGGGTTCAACTCCAGCAACACCGCCGGGCGGCCCACACCGGCAGTATCCAGCCCAACCTCGTGGACAAAGTGGTAGTCAATTAGCTCACGCACCAGACTTGACACGGTCGTTTTGTTTAACCCCGTCATCTCAGCCAGTGCTGCCCGTGAAACAGGAGCATGCTCGCGAAGGTAATTCATGATTAACGAGAGATTGATCTCGCGTACCAGCGCCTGATCGCCGGTGCGGATCGGGGAGTGGCGTGACATGCGGCTCCTGGGCTCCCTGATGTCTCATAGAGACAAGTTTTTTGTGTCGCTCCGGAACACGGGTGTTTCACACAGACCGGGCGCTTGATCTGGCTGCAGGCTCAGGGGTTACACGTAGCCAGTGGAATGAAGAGGATGCCCGGCTGGAAAGCCCCCTTGTTTGTTGGCACAACCAACTAACTGTTTCTATTGTAGAGGAATTTCCCCGGCAGGTCAAGTAGGTCGTGGGATGCTGTGTCCCCTGTGGCCCGCCATCCGCCGATCCTTAACCCGGAACAGTGCATCTCCCCAGGACATGCCTTCCCTCATTGTACGACAGGGGAAGGCGTGACAATAGAGACACTGCCGGGCCAATTGACAGGGTCAATTGAGATCAGGGGGCGGGTTGCCATGTGCCGCCGTATTCATCAAAGCGGGAATCGGTGAACTGCTGAACGATCTCCCCGTCCAGATCGAGGGCGTAAAGGTCAAGGTTGCCCGTCCGGTCGGACGAGACGAGGAGCAGCGTCCCATCGGGCGAGAAGCGCGGCGTGTAATAGTTGAAGGGGTCGTCGGTCAACTGCCGGATGATGCACTCGTTGACGATGGGGCAGGCGGCGTTTGCCAGAAAGACCTCCCGCCGGTTGTTCACCGTAGCGGCGAAGGCGACCATGGAGCGATCGGGGGAGTAACTGAGGAAGCTGATGTCCCCTGCCGCTTTCGTGATCGGTTCCCGCAGGCCCGTGTCGAGCGCGACACGCTGGATGTCCGGCACGGTTGAGGTGGGCGGGAAGCCAAAGATCGTGAGCGTCTCCCCATCGGGAGCCCAGTCAATCAGCGTGACCTCGCCCACGCCGGGCGGGAGCTGGACGAGCGTGGTCTCTTCGTCACCATCGAGCACATGGGAGCGGATCAGGGAACGGGTCCCGTCTATCGAGAAGTAGGCGAGGGTGGCCCCGTTGGGCGACCAGAGCGGCGTGGAGTCGATGCGGAAGCCGCGCGTTATCTGTCGGCGGTTCTGGCCATTGCTGTCCACCACGTAGATATGCTGGCCGGTCGGGTCTTCCGGCGAGTGGAAGGCCAGCAGCGAGCCGTCCGGCGACCAGGCCGGACCGCCGTCGTCTACCCCGTTGGCCGTGACCTGCGTCAACTCCCCGCTGGCGGGGTTCAGGATAAATATCTCGGCGTCGCCGTCCCGCTCGGAGACAAGCGCGATCAACCCCTGGCTTCCGGCGAAGGGGGTAGGGGTCAGGGTGGGGGTCGGCGTGGGGGTCACGGTGGGCCGGGGGGTCTCGGTCGCGATCAGAGCGGTTGCCGTCATCATGGCCGAGAGGGCCTCCTGGGTGGCGGTGTTGACGGCGTTCAGGGTGGCGTTGGCCTGAGTGGCGGCGACCTCGGCGACCCGCGTCTGTTCGTTGTGGATCGCGACCAGCGTCGCCTGATTGACCTGACGGCGCACCTCCAGCCCGCCCACCACTCCGACAACGAACCACGACACGATCAGGAGCAGCAGGCCGAGCAGGGCAGTATACCAGCGTGCCCCGCTCCGGCGGCGGGCGCTTCGCTCCCGCTGCCTGCGCCACCGGCGTATTGCCCGCCGACCGGGAGCTGCCTCATGGCGGGTGGGATGAGTGTCTTCGTCCGCCTCCGGGAGCGGCACAGGGAGCGGTTTCCCCTCCTCCTGACGGGGCAGGAGAGCAGTGATGTCCGGACGACGCACGGCGTCCGTTGTCACGCCGGTGGCGAGCGTCAGAGCGCGTGAAAGCTCCCCCGCCGAGCGGAAACGCTCCTCCGGGTTCTTCGCCAGCGCCTTCAGGATGATCGCCTCCACCTCCGGCGGAATCTCCGGGTTGAAGGTGCGGGGCGAGGGCGCGGGCTCGTTGACGTGCAACATCACCTGCGCTGCTGATGACTCGGCCTCGAAGGGCAGCCGTCCTGTCAGCGCCTCGAAGAGGATCACGCCCAGTTCGTAAATGTCCACGGCGGGCGTGAGGATACGCTCCCCGCGTGCCACCTCCGGCGCGATGTAGGCGGGCGTGCCGATGTACCCGGCGTTGGTCATCATGACGAGCGCCTCCCGCACGCGGGCCAGGCTGAAATCGGAGAGATAGGCGTCGCCCTCCTCGTCGAGAAGGATGTTGCTCGGCTTCAGGTTGCGGTGAAGGATGCCCCGCTGGTGGGCGTAGTCGAGCGCGGAGGCCACCTGCTGGATGACGGGGACGATCTCCTCCGGCGTGAGCTGCCCGTATCGCTTCAGCAGATCGGCCAGCGTGCCCCCGGCCACGTAGCGCATGACGATGTAAGTTATGTCCTGATCGCGCCCCACGTCGTAGATCGGCAGGATGTGCGGATGCTCCAGACGGGAGAGGATGCGCACCTCGTGCTCAAAGCGCGACTGGAAGGTCGGCTCGTCGAAGGCGTCGCTGTGAAAGACCTTGACGGCGACGATCTGCTCCGTTGTAAGCTGGCGGGCGCGGTAGACGCTCGATATATCCCCGTAACCCAGCAATGCCAGGATGTCGTATTGACCGATCTGTTTACCGACAAGCGCATCTCTTGACACTCTGTTTGCCTCCGGAGCTAGGGTTCCTCAGGGTGAGGCTGCCAGGCCGGGGCCACATCATTGGCAGCTTCAAAAGTCAGTTGCAGCAGTTCACCGGTCAGAAGGTTGTAGACGAAGAGATCATAGAAGCTATCCCCGTCCCGGTTGGAATCGAACGCAAGCCGCGAGCCATCCGGCGACCAGGCCGGATCGTCGTCGTGAACCTGCCCGCCGGTCACCTGTTCGGACGCCTGGCCGAGCAGTTCCATCACAAAGATCGCCCGTTGCCCCGCCGGTAGCCCTTCCGCCGACGTGTAGGCGATGTGCTGGCCGTCCGGCGACCAGTCCAGCCACTGGTCGAGCACTCCGTTGTCCGTCAGGCGGTAGGGCGTTCCCCCCTCGGCGTCAACGATGTAAAGGTCGTTGCTGTCCAGATCGTTGGGCATACGGGCATGATACCCGATCCGAAGCCCATCCGGCGACCAGCGGGGGGTCAGATCGTCGTAGTCGTTGAAGGTAAGCTGGCGCACGTCGCTGCCGTCCGTTCGCATCACGTAAATCTCAAAGTCGCCGTCCCGGTTGGATGAGAAGGCGATCCACTCTCCATCAGGCGACCAGTCCGGATCGGCGTCTGAGATGGCGTTGTTCGTCAACTGCCGGACGCCGCTCCCGTCGGCGTTCATGATCTTGATCTCAGCGTCACCATCCGTCTGGGAGGCGAAGACGATCTGCCGCCCGTCGGGAGACCAGGCCGGATCGAAGTCGTTCGCCGCGTTGCTGGTCAACTGGCGCAGGTTGGAGCCGTCAATGTCGAGCAGGTAAATCTCGTAATCCCCGTCCCGGTTCGAGGCGAAGGCCAGCCGGTCGCCACCGCCCGGCGGCGGCAGCGACACGCCGGGCAGGGTGGGCGTTCCGGCAGGAGTCGGCCTCTCCGTGCCGGTGGGGGTCAGCGTGGGATCGGAACCGGCCACGCTGACGGGCGGAGGGGCGAAGATCGCCAGCAGAGAAGCCGGATTCCCGTCCGTCAGGAAGAGGGCGGTCCCCACAATCCCGGCCACCAGCGCCAGAAACAGGCCCGGAATGAGCACCCACATCCCGGCCCGCCGTTCCTCCTCTGCCTCTACGTAACCGGCGGAGACGGCTTCCTCCCCGACCGGCAGGATCGGCTCCGGGGAGACGTGCTCCTGCGTCGGGGGTGGCTCTCCCTGCGGAGCGGCGTTCCCCGCCGCGCGGGGGTGAGAGGGAGTCGTGTCTTCAAGCGAGGGCGACAGGCGGGCCACCGACCGGCCCGGCAGGGCGGCCCGCGCCAGCTCCTGCGCAAATTCCCCGGCGGTCCGGTAACGTTCGCGGGGCGTCTTAGCCAGACAGCGCCGCAGGACAGCGTCCACCCCGGGGCTGACGCTGGAGGCGATCTCCCGGGCCGAGGGAACCGGCTCCAGAACGTGCGCCATCAGCACTTTCATGGGGTCTTCGTCGGAGTAGGGCGTCAGGCCGGTCAGCATCTCGAAGGCGATCACGCCCAGGGCGTAAATATCCACCGCCCCCGTGATCTCCTCCCCCTTGCGGACCATCTCCGGGGCGATGTAAGGCGGCGTGCCGATCACGCGCGATCCGGTCAGGCTGATGGCTTCCGTCACGCGGGCGATGCCAAAATCGGCCAGATAGGCGTTCCGGCTGTTATCGAGCAGGATGTTGGAGGGCTTGAGATCGCGATGGATGATGCCTCGCTCGTGAGCATAGTCGAGGGCATCCGCCACCTGCTCCACCAGCCGGACGGTTACCGCCAGCGGCGGCGGGCCGTTGTTGATCAGATCGGTCAGCGTCCCGCCGGGCAGGTAGCGCATCACGATATACGGGATGCCCCGATCCTCCCCCACGTCATAGACGGGCAGGATGTGCAGGTGCTCCAGGCGGGCGATGGTGCGTGCCTCCTGCTGAAAGCGGATCAGGAACGTTTCCTCGTGCATGAACTCGCGGGGCAGGACTTTGATCGCAACCAGGCGATCCATTGAGGGCTGGTAGGCAAGGTAAACGGCGGACATCCCCCCCTTGCCCAGCAGCATGCGGATTTCGTACTGTCCCAGGTTCTGGCCGATCAGGTTTTCTGCCATGACGTTGTTTCCTGCGGTGTCTCCACAGCCCCGATTATAGACGGTTTGCGCCATGTTTGAAACATGCCTCTCCGGCGTCCTTTTCCTTTCCCGTTATGTGCCGGTACGGGGAGCGCAGGCCCCGCGCTTTCCAACTTTTTCTAACCTATTTTTCATATTTGTCTTATTCTTTTTTTGTGCTATTTGGGTACTTTTTCACAAAGAGGAGACGGATTCTCGCTATACTTTTTGACAGAGTTTATTTTGCGGTTATGCGAAATTATGAAACATCATTCAGTGTGTTTTCAGGGGGAGAAATCATGAGAAAATTTCATTATCCTGTAATGGGGATCGCAATTCTGGTGCTTGCAGGTGCGCTGCTGATTCCTTCGGCCATTGCCCGCGCCGATTGCCAGCCCCCGCCGGACAACGGCGATAACGCCATCACCTGCACGGGCGTGCATAACGGCACGCTGAACGCACGTGGTGGCGATGATACCGTTGTCGTTGATAACGGCGCGCGGGTGAGAGGCAGCGTGCGGGGCAGCGATGGAAACGACATCATCACCAACAACGGGCGCGTGAACCAGAACCTCGACGGCGGCAACGACAACGACGTTATCGTCAACAATGGCCGCGTGAATCGCAGCATCACCGGCGGAGGCGGTGACGATCAGGTCACAAACACCGGCACGGTGAACCGGACCATCAACGGCGGAAGCGGCGATGATGTCATCACCAATCAGGCCGGAGGCTCCGTCCGCGATATCCGGGGCAGCGGCGGTGACGACCAGATCATCAACGATGGCCGCGTGAACCGGAACCTCGACGGCGGCAACAACAACGACGTTATCGTCAACAATGGCCGGGTGAATCGCAACATCACCGGCGGAGGCGGTGACGATCAGGTCACAAACACCGGTACGGTGAACCGGACCATTAACGGTGGCAACGGGAATGATGTCGTCGTCAATCAGGCCGGAGGCTCCGCCCGTGATATCCGGGGTGGCGGCGGTGGCGATCAGATTGACAACTACGGGACCGTCCATCGCGACATCAGCGGGCAGAGCGGAAATGATACTGTTGTAAACCATGATACCGGCGTTGTGGACGATGATATCTTCGGA
Organism: Chloroflexota bacterium; assembly: GCA_011051745.1. Lineage (GTDB taxonomy): Bacteria > Chloroflexota > Anaerolineae > Aggregatilineales > UBA3940 > DRKO01. The sequence continues at coordinate 6,482 of DRKO01000243.1, forward strand.
AGCGGCGGCAACGACGTTATCGTCAACAATGGCCGCGTGGGCGATGATGTGAACGGAGGTAACGGGAACGACCAGATCGCCAACAGCGGGACGGTGGGCGATCTTCTGGCCGGTGGCGGGGGGAACGACATCATAACCAACAACGGCACGGTGGGCGGAGACATCAACTCCGGCCCCGGCAATGATGTGGTGGTGCACAACGGCACGGTGAACGATGACCTGCTCACGGGTAGCGGTGACGATGAGGTCACCATCAACGGGCACGTTGACGATCAGGTCAACACCTCGCGCGGGGATGATACCGTCATCCTCCAGAACGGGGCCAGCGGCAACTCCGGCGGCTCTCCGAACACGCTTCGCGTCAACGGTGGGCCGGGGAACGATGAGCTGCGCTTCGACCTGACCGTCAGCAACCCCGCCGAGGAACAGCGCCTCCATAACGAGATCGCCGCCGCCAGCCCGAACAACGGCAGCCTTGCTTTCGGCAGTCAGTTGTTCCAGTGGCTCAACTTTGAGCGGCTGGTGGATATGGTGCGGCTGGTGTTCGCTCCGACCGAGCAGCCGGAGCCAGCGGAGCCCGACCCCTGCATCCTCAATGACGGCGTGAATCTGGCCGTCTGTCGCTATCCGAATGGCGACGTGGCCTTCCTGCGGCTCAGGAACGGCGAGGGTCGGCTGCACAGCTACCTCTCCGCCGCCGAGCTGGGAGCTACCCCGCCCGGAGGGGTGGTTCTGGATCGCATTGATGATGAGGGATACCGTCTCCGCGTCAGTCGCACGACGGAGGGCGATTTCCTGATCGAGATGTACGCCCCCGGCACGGACGACACCGACGGGGAGTTTCTGGAGCAGACCGGCCCGGACGTTCAGCCGGTGGTGACCTACCGCCTGCCGCTGTAAACCCGACGAGACGTGACACAGAGCGGGGTCGCAGAGCGCGGCCCCGCTTTTAGATTCTGTGCCCTTCCGGGGCTTCGCCGTTCCCCGCTCCGGCGCGTGTGTACTTTAGTCACCCTCACCCCCTTCTGCTATAATCCAGCGTATGCTCAGAGAAACGTTGCTGGCACTGTGGAGCCGCTTCCCGCTCGCGCTGCTGCTTTCGCGGGCGGTGGCCGTTCCGATAGCGTACACCGTTCACGAACTCGGCCACGCGCTGGCCGCTACTCTGCTGGGCGACCCGACTCCCCGCCGCGAGGGGCGTCTGACTCTCAACCCGTTCCGGCATACGGATGGCCTCGGTTTCCTTCTGGGGGTGTTGCTGGGGTTTGGATGGAGCAGGCGCACCGTCTTTCACCCGCACAGGATGCGTCTGCCCGACGCGCCCGGCGGGGCACTGGCCGTGCTGGCCGGACCGCTGGCGAATGCCGCGCTGATCGCGCTGGGCGTGACGCTCATGGGCCACCTGGGGGTGAAGCCCCTCGTGCCCTGGAGCGGCTGGCCGACGATCGGGGAGTTCCTGACCGTGCTGGTGCGCTTTAACCTGTCCGTCGTCCTGCTGAACGCTCTGCCGCTTTTCCCGCTCGACGCTTACAACCTGATCCACTATCTGCTGCCCCTGCGGGCGGCGGCCCGCTGGGAGCAGGTCTCCGGCTGGACAACGGCCATTCTGGGCAGCGGGATCGCCCTGCTGATGCTGCTGCCCCCGAACGGATATGCCACGCTGACGCTTCCGGTTGTGCGCTGGGCGAACGCCGTCTTTCTCGGCTGGTGAGCGCTGGCGGACGCGATGAGGTTCGATAGCCCCCTCATAAAAGGAGAGTTACCTTGTTCGACCTGACCCCTGCCACCCTGATCGCGCGGGTGATCGTCCTGCTGGTGGCGGTGAGCGTACATGAGTACGCGCACGCCTATACCGCTTTCCGCATGGGCGACACAACCGCCAGAGACCAGGGCCGCATGACGCTCGACCCCCGGGCGAATATCTACTGGCCCGGTTTTCTCATCGGCATCCTGATCGGCTTCGCCATACTCGGCTCTGCGCCCGTCAACCCCTACCGGATGCGCAACCCGCGCTGGGGGATGTTTGTGGCAGTGCTGGCCGGGCCGATTTCTAACCTGCTTGTCGCGGCAGTGTTCGCGCTTCCGCTCCGTTTCGGCCTGCTCACGCCGGTGTTCCGCCCTCTGGGCGCGTTAAGCTCGATCTTCCCCACCCCCGCTTATGTGGTCACGCTGATGGTGTGGCTGAACATCCTGTTGTTCGTCTTCAACCTGTTGCCCTTCTACCCGCTCGACGGCTGGACGGTGGTCTATGCCGCCCTGCCGCCGCGTATGGCGGTCTGGTGGCAGCGACATCAGCAGCACAGCATGTACGTTCTCTACGGCCTGATCGCACTCTCTTTTATCGGCCCCTCGCTGGCCCGGATCGTCCCCATTCTGGGCAAGGTGGACCTCCTGAGTTTGCTGATCGGCGAGCCCAGCTATCGGATTCTGATCTTTCTGCTCGGCCTATGATCGGGCGTGTCTGGCGGCGGCTGCGGCAGGGCTGGCTGGCGTTGCTGGCCCTCGTCCGGCCTCTCGATTACGGCGCGGTGGCGGAGGTGCTCTCGCCGGAATTGCTGGCCCTTTTCAGGCGGATGCACATCAGCGAGCAGCACCACAGCCTGCGTGTCATGCAAACCCTCCGGGCAGCCGGGCACACTCACCCCGACCTGCTCACGGCGGCCCTGCTGCACGATGCGGGTAAGTCGCGCCATCCTTTCACGCTCTTTGAGCGGACGCTTGTCGTGCTGGCGCGGAAGGCCCTGCCGACCCTCTCAAGGCGCTGGGGGCAGGGAGAGCCGCACGGCTGGCGGCGTCCCTTCGTAATCGCGGAATGTCACCCGCAGTGGTCGGCAGAGGACATGGCGGCGGCGGGCGCCTCGCCGCTGGCCGTCGAACTGGCACGGCGGCACCAGACCCCCCTTGAGGGCGAGCCGCAGAGCGAGGCCGATCACCTGCTGTCCCTTCTTCAGGAAGCCGATAACGCAAACTAACCGTTTCTCCTGCCGCAGGTCGCCTTCCCCGTACAGTCAGATTTTCCTGAAATTTTCACATATTCCGGGCGCTGAACGGTTGCACAGGTCAACGAAACCACTAAAATTCTCCCAAGTTTATCCTTTTCATCGAAGCCAACCGGGAGGAAATGACGATGAAGCGTGCCAGGGATGTCATCATCATTCGACGTAGCGCTCTTCTGTGGGGGCTTATCCTGATCGCGCTCGCGGGCGCGGCGCTGGCCTGCAACTTCAGCCCCCGGCTTGTCGGGCAGATCACCCCAACACCCTCGCTCCCACCTTCGAGCACCCCTCTTCCGCCGCCGGAGCCGCCTTCCAACCTCACCGTCACCCGGCAGGGGGCGCGTACCCTGCTCCTTAGCTGGGTGGACAACAGCGACAACGAGGATGGCTTCATGGTGTGGCGGGCACTGCCGGGACGAACGAGCCTGCTACGGAGCTGGGACGCCCGGCGGCGAACGCCACCAGCTTCAGCGACGGCACGGTTGAGTGCAACAGGAGTTATCTGTACTATGTAGCCACCTTCAACGGCGCAGGGGTGAGCGAAGGGGTGTGTGTTCAGGTTCAGTTGCCGGAGCAATGCGAGGACATGTCCCAGCCCCTGCAGGTCTTCAGTTGCGCTTCCCGACCGCCGGAAGTGACGCCAACCGTTGTGCAAACGGCCAGCTCCGGCAGCACAACGACGGGAACCGCAACGACGGGTGGGTCCCCCACCGCCACCGCCCGGACGTTCACCCTGACACCTACCCTCACGAGTACCAGAACTCCGACGTCCACCGGAACTCCGACGCCCACCAGAACTCCTCCGACCCCGACCGTCACGGCAACGCAGAATCTCTGCGGGAACGGAATCTGTGATGCCAATGAGGACTACAACTCCTGCCCCGCGGACTGTACGGTCTCTACCTGCGGGAACGGTTTCTGTGAGTCCTGGGAGGACTCCAACAATTGCCCGGCGGATTGTGTGACCCTCTCCTTCTGCGGGGACGGTGTGTGCGACGCGGGCGAGGATTCCTCAAGCTGTCCGCAGGATTGCCCCGTGATCTCCTTCTGCGGGGACGGCGTGTGCGACGCAGGCGAGGATTCCTCAAGCTGCCCGCA
>DRKO01000244.1 GCA_011051745.1 Chloroflexota bacterium
GCTTCAGCCCCAGCTCCTCCGAGCGCGACCGAACGTAGCTCAGGGCCGCGCGGGCGCTCTCCTGCATCACCTCGCCCAGTTGCCCGGTCAGGATAAACCCTTTGTTGCCGGGCATCTTGGTTGCCTCGATGAAGACGATATCCCCGCCGACCGGCGTCCAGACCAGGCCAGTCGCCACGCCGGGGATGTTGGTACGTTCCTCGATCTCGGCCAGATAATAGTATTTGGGCTTCCCCAGAAATTCTCGCACCGTCTCAGGGTCAACCAGCACATGCTCGGACTTCCCCTCAACGATGCGCACCACCACCTTGCGGCAGATGGCCCCGATCTCCCGTTCCAGGTTGCGGACGCCTGCCTCCCGCGTGTACTCGCGGATGATCGTCCGAAGGGCCTCATCGGTGAAGGTGATCTCATCCGGGCGGAGGCTGTTCTCGCGGATCTGCCGGGGGATCAGGTAATCCTGCGCGATGTGAATTTTCTCGTTCTCCGTATAGCCGGAAAGCTGGAGAATCTCCATCCGGTCGCGCAGCGGGCCGGGGATCGGCTCCAGCATGTTGGCCGTCGTGATGAAGATCACCTGCGAGAGGTCAAACGGCACGTCAAGGTAATGATCGCGGAACTCGGCGTTCTGCTCCGGGTCGAGCACCTCCAGCAACGCCGAGGCCGGATCGCCCCGGAAGTCCATCCCCAGCTTGTCTATCTCATCGAGCATGATCACCGGGTTACGGCTCCCGACCCGCCGGATCGCCTCGATGATGCGCCCCGGCATCGCGCCGATGTACGTCCGCCGGTGGCCGCGAATCTCGGCCTCGTCGCGCATACCGCCCAGGCTCATGCGGAAGAACTTGCGCCCCATCGCCCGCGCGATGGACGCGCCCAGCGAGGTCTTACCGACGCCCGGCGGCCCGACGAAACAGAGGATCACGCCCTCGCGCTCACGGCGGATGTAATCCGCTGGGGTTTCTTCTTCGTCCGTCTCCTCGAGCGCGGCGGCCCGCTCTTTGCGCAGCTTGCGCACCGCGATGAATTCCAGAATGCGTTCCTTGATGTCCTCCAGATCGTAGTGATCCTCATCGAGCACACGGCGGGCGTGCTCAACGTCCAGATTGTCTTCGGTAGTCACATTCCAGGGGAGCGAGGTCAGCCAGTCCAGATAGGTGCGGATCACGCCGTACTCGGCGGCGGCGGGCGGCAGCTTGGAAAGCCGGTCGAGTTCGCGGCGGGCCTCCCGTTCGGCCTCCTCCGGCATACCGGCTTCCTCGATCTTGCGGCGGAATTCCTCCACCTCCATCTGTTGCTCGTCGCCCTCGCCGAGCTCGCGCTGGATGGCCTTAAGCTGCTCACGCAGGAAGTACTCTCGCTGGACTTTCTCCATCTCCGAGCGGGCGTCGTCCTGAATCTTGCGCCCCAGCTCCAGAACCTCGACTTCCCGCCCCAGCAGCAGCATCAGCTTGCGGAGCTTCTCGCCGACGCTGTCAATCTCCAGCAGCTCCTGCGCATCCTTTAGATCAATGCGCATATAGGTTGCCACCGTGTAGACCAGTTGAAGGGGGTCTTCGATGGCCTGCACCATCGCCAGCAGTTCCTCCGGGATGGTGGGAACCAGCTCCCCCAGCCGCCGGAACTGCTGGCCGATCGTCCGCATCAGCGCCTCGATCTCCAGCCCGCTCTCTACCTTCTCCGGGATAAGCTTAACGCGGGCCTTCAGGTACGGTTCGGTGGCCGTGTATTCCTCGATCCGGATGCGGGCCACACCCTGCACCAGCAACCGGATCGTGCCGTCCGGGGCGCGGAACATGCGGTGAACCACCGCCACCGTCCCCACCTGATAGATTTCATCCGGGCCGGGTTCCTCTTTGGCCGGGTCGCGGCTCGCTACCAGCCCGATCAGGCGCTCCTGGCCTGACATCACATCGTCCACCAGCCGCACCGAGCGCGGCTGGCCGACCAGCAGAGGCACAGCCGCTCCGGGGTAAACCACCAGCCCCCGAAGCGGCAGGATGGGCAACTCCTCCGGGACGTTCAGATCATCCTTACCGGCTTCCGTCAGCGAGAAGCCGGGCTTCTCATCACTCACTTTTTCGATAGTCAGTTTCTCTTGTTCCTCAGGCCGTTCTTCTTCAGGCGTTTCATCTGCGAATGCCATAATCGTCTCCCAGCCTGCTTGCTCTTTGTCTCGCCGGTTACTTGCGGGCCTTGTTGACCTCTACAACCTGAATGTCCTGTTCACCGGCTCGCGGCAGTTCGACGCGCAAAAAGCCATCCTCATAGTGGGCCACTATCGCATCTTTATCCACCGGCCAGGGCAGATTAACCTCGACGTAAAACTCACCATGATGGATTTCGATCTGGTGATAAGCCGTACAGGTCTGCGGCCTGGGAGGGCGCACGCCGCTGATCGTCAGAAGCCGGTTGCTGATCGTCACGTGGAACTCACTGTTCTGCATTCCGGCGATCTCAACGATCACGTAGAGACGATCTTTATCCTCCATAACGTCGGTCGGCGGCTGCCACAGATGATTATGCCGCAGAACATACAGCCGCCGCTCCCGCATGAGGATATGGTAATGCTCTTCCACCCTGTCCAGCCCACCGGATGCGCTTCTCTTAGCCGACATGTCTTTCCCTCAAGGACACACACTACGCAGGGCGCATAAGTGAAGACAACCCACCTTTAAGCGAGGCAAGCCCCGACGGAATAAGCCCTGTAAGGGGCCTCATTCTCCTGCAGGGGCTTTTCATCGCGTTCCACAGGCCGCTTCTTGCCTCCGACTAGATTTTACCACAGGGGACCAAGCCCCCCAAGCATCCGGCCCGGTTCCAGAGCAACGTTAACGATGACGCCGATCGCCCTCCGCCCGCCCGTTCCACAAAAGCGGAAGCCGCGCTTACCCCGCGCGGCTCCGGTAAAACGCTTCCACAGCACAGCGATCACGCGACGCTTTACCGCCCTTCCTCCCCCCGCGAGGCGGTATCGGCGATGCCCAGCACCTCCTCGGCCCGGTCGCAGAGCGACCGCCCCCCTGCTGCCAGCCAGGCATCCAGCGTCGGGCTGCTCTCCCATCCGGCGGAGGCCTCCCGGTAGATTCCGCTCCCCCACCGGTAATATCGCTGCGTCTCGGTCGGCCAGCTTTCGTAGTTGCGAGAGATCACGCCGAGGCCCCCGTTATACCCTGCCAGCGCCAGCCCGGCATGCCCTCCAGAGCGCTCCAGCCCCTGCGCCAGATACGCCGCGCTGCGCAGGGCGTTGGTATCCGGGTCGTAGGGTTCCTCATCGTCCTCAAAGTGGAACGGCATCACCTGAAACAATCCCATCGCCCCCGCGCCGGAACGTGCTTCCGGGTTCCCGCACGACTCGATCTGCATGACGGTGGCGAGCAGGTTGGGGTCC
>DRKO01000245.1 GCA_011051745.1 Chloroflexota bacterium
CACGCTGCCCCACTACGGGGTAGAGTGGATGCCCCTCTTTCGCGAGACAACCGACATGCTCAAGCGCCTTTTCGAGACCGAAAACGACGTGTTGATCATGCCCGGTCCCGGCACGGCGGCCCTTGATGCGGCGATTGGCAGCCTCGTTCCCGCTGGATCGAGCATCTGCATCCCCGTTAACGGCTTCTTTGGGATGCGGCTCCGGCAGGTTGCCGGAGGGTACGGTCTGGCCGTCTCCTCGCTTGACTTCCCGGAAGGCACACACATTGATCCGGACGAAGTGCGCAGGCATCTGAAAGACTCGATCCCTCGCTCTCAGGCCGACGGTCAGCCGATTCGTGCTCTGGCCGTCGTTCATCACGAGACAAGCACCGGTGTGCTTAACCCGCTCCGCGAGATCGTCGCCGTCGCCCACGAGTTCGACCTGCCGGTCATTGTGGATGCCGTCGCCTCGCTGGGGGGCGTCCGGCTCCCTGTTGACGGGTGGGGGATTGATGTCTGCGTCACGGTGGCAAACAAGTGCCTCGGTGCGCCGCCCGGCGTCGCGCTCCTCTCGGTCAGCAGGCGGGCCTGGGAGCTGGCCGGGGCCAACCCTTCCCGTCACGGCTGGTATGCCGATCTCCGCACCTGGGCCGAGTATCGCCGCAGGTGGCCCGGCTGGCATCCCTACCCCACGACTCTCCCGACCAATAATATTGTCGCCCTTCACCAAGCGTTGAAACAGATTTTCGAAGAAGGGGTTGACGCACGCTTTGAGAGCATTGCCCGTGCCGCCCGCCGCGTGCGCGACGGCATGGCGGAACTGGGCTTCACGCTGTTTCCAGAGCCGGACTACGCGGCCCCGATGGTCAGCGCCCTGAAGAATCGCCCGGATGGCATAGACCTGGATAAAATGCTGGTCTATCTGCTGAGGAAGCGCCGCATCATGGTTTCCGGCGGCATCGCCGACCTGCACGGCAGGATTTTCCGCGTGGGGCACATGGGGCGTGCCCGGACGCCCGAGTATACGGAGGCGTTGCTGGAGGGGACGCGGGCCTACCTCCGTTCAAAGGGCCTCGACGTATAACCGCCCCCGCAGAATTCGGAGCGCCGCCTTCACCGGGCGGCGCTCTCATTGCCGCGGCGCACGATGGTGCTACCAGCCGCTCGCCTCGAAAATAAGCTTCAGGAATTCCGCTCGCTCCTCCGGCGTCATGGGGCGGGGCTGGGCCCACGCTTCCATCATACCGGTGAACAGCACGGTGGAGATATGCCGTCCCTCATATAGAATGTGCTTATCGGCGAACATCTGCCGGTTTTCGATGTAGTCCATCTGGTCGAAGAACAGGTTGCCCACCCCGTAGTGGATGAATCCCCCTCCGGCGGGGAAGCCGAACCCCTGTGGTTGGTGCGCCTGACTGCCGCTCACAATATCCGCTCCGGCAGCCGCCAGCCGCCCAAAATCCTCCACCTGCTGGGGGCTGGGATCATACTGTGGCAGTTCGAGATACTGGAGCGTGGCGATCACCACGTCGGCCTGATCGTTCGCCTTGAGGGCTGTGATGGTTTCGGTGATGGCCGTCCAGTCGTCGCAGGGGGCTGCGCCGGGGGCCTCCTCGGTCGCCCACGCCCCGTATGGCCCTGCCGAATTGCACCCCACAAACGCGACTCGTGTGCCGTCCGGCGCGGTCAGGATGCGCGGGGTTCGGGCATCGGTCAGATCGCGTCCCCCGCCGTAATAGGGAAGGCCGTTCGCGTCGTAGACATCCAGCGTATAGCTGAGAGCCTCTCGCCCCCAGTCGTTGATGTGATTGCCGGTCAGTTCGACGATATCCAGCCCGATCGTCTCCAGCAGTGCGTAGTAGTCGCGCTGGGAGCAGAACACCGGCTCGCCCGTCCATTCCGGTTCCGGGCAGTCCGGCGCAAACGGAGATTCATTGCTGGTGTGCAGGATATCGGCGTCGGCGAAGAAAGGTAGAATATTCCGCGCCGGGAAGTCATAGCCGCGCAGTTCCATCTGCATGGCCGTCGCCCGCGCCATCGCCGTGACGCCGGTCACCACCACCACCGTGAGCCGGGACGGATCGCGGTTAGTCGTCATCCAGCCCCCGCCCTCCTGAAGCAGGGCAGCCGCTCGCTGGCCTGCTTCGGTTGGAGCCAGCACGCCCACCCGGATCGTCAGCGGATAGGCGTTGGTGTCCAGCCCCTTATCCAGCACCGAAAGGCCGTCCAGCGAGAGAACCTTCCAGCGCGGATCGAGTTCTTCGAAGGGAAGGATACTGATCGCCGGACGCGACTGCCAGGCGATATCCGCCAGCCCCTCCGCGTCCACGATCATGAGCGGCGTTGCCTCGCCCACCGGCCCGATCCGCCCCAGCAACAGATCCACAACATCCGGTGAAACGACGAAGCGGGGCGGCGTCCCGAAAGCGGGCAGGGCGGACGTGTCTCCGCCCCAGTAGCGTTGCAGGGCCTCCCACGAGACATCGTCGGGGACGGTGGGGAAGGGAGCCGCGACGGTGTAAACCCATTGTGTCGTCAGGATCGCGTCGGGGCCGGGGTCGAGCACGATCTGCAGGTCCGCGCCCTCCGGCCCGTCGAGCAGCACGAGCCCCGCCTCGCTCAGCAGAGGCATGGCGCGCTCGACGATCGTCTGTGGCACGCCAGGCTGAATCCAGAATCCGGCGGGCTGCGGCGTCGGTGTGTGCGCCGGAGGGGCCGTCTCCGCCGATGAATCTACCTCCGGTTCCTGCTCACTCTCCGGCAGGGGGACCGGCTCGGCGTAGCTGCCTTCACAGGCCGCCAGCCACAGGCTGCTCAGGATCAACAATCCGGCCCGGAGAAGGATCTGTCGCGTCACGTTTCACCATCCCGCCGCATAAAAGCCCAGATATTCGGCCAGATGCTCCCGCCAGTATTTGCCATTGTGCCCGCCCGGTCGGCTGGCGTAGATATGTTCAACGTTCCGTTCGACCAGGGCATAGTGCAATTCAGCCGTCAGGTCAGACATATCGTCCTCCTGCCCGCAATCAAGATAGATTCGAAGACGCGCAGCGGGAGAGAGCGCCCGCGCCAGATGGATCGGGTCGCGGCGGGCGAAGGCCTCCTCATCTCCCAGCCCGAAGATCCAGGGCGGGCCAAGCTGTCCGTCTCCAAACAGGGCCGGGCTGTGGATTCCCACCGCTCCGAAGGCCTCTGGATGGGTGAAGGCCAGCGCCGCGCTCCCCGCGCCCCCCATCGAGATGCCGCCGATCACCCGTCCGGCGCGGTCGGTGCGCGTCCGGTAGAGGCGCTCGACGGCGGGGATCACGTCCTCCAGAATATAATCGCCGTAGTCACCGTAGCCCTCCAGCGCCCCCTGAAAGAAATCGGGGTCCAGCCGCAGGATCGGGCTGTAGTCCCCGCCGGGGTCTGCCGCGTTGATGAAGAAGCTCTTGTCTCCCTGCGGCATAACGGCGATGAAGGGCGGCACAGCCCCCGCGCGGATCAGCCGGTCGGCGACCTCATGCAGGCGCAGATGCTCCGTCCAGTAACGCTCGTTCTGTCCCCAGGGGTGCAGCAGATAGACCACCGGATAGCGCATCCCGAACTCGCCGTAGTGTGGCGGCAGGTAGATGTGCAGGCGCATCGGTCTGCATAATGCGCGGCTGTGGATGGTTTGCTCTTCCAGATGTCCAGAAACTGGCATAGGATATGAAACGATCTTCAGGCGTCATCTCTCGGTGCGTGGCGGAGAGTCTACCATACCACCCCCCGCCTGTCAGCCTGAAGATCGTTCCGAAGCCCCTGTAGAGATTGTTTCCCTCAGACGACGACGCCCCCGTCAACGCTGATAACGGCCCCGTTCACGTAACTGGCCTCATCGGAAGCCAGCCACAGATAGGCGTTTGCGATGTCCTCCGGCTGCCCCATCCGCCCCAGCGGGATTTTTTCGATCATCGCCTGCGCGATCTTCTCCGGGATGGAGCGGATCATCTCGGTGGCGATAAAGCCGGGAGCGACCGCGTTTACCGTGATCCCTTTGCGTCCCAGCTCCCGCGCCCAGACTTTGGTCATCCCGATCACGCCCGCCTTGGCAGCCACGTAGTTCGTCTGCCCGAAGTTGCCGTACAGCCCCACCACCGAGGAAGTGTTGATAATCCGCCCCGTCCCGCGCTCGATCATATGCGGGGCGACGGCCTGCGTGCAGTTGAAGACACCCTTCAGGTTCACGCTGATCACGGCGTCGAAATCGGCCTCTGTCATCTTCACCAGCCGGGCATCCCTCAGGATACCGGCGTTGTTGATCAGGATGTCAATCTGCCCCCACTCATCGAGCACGCGCTGTACCATTGCGTCCACCGATGGCCGGTCGGCGACATCCACGAAGATCGGGATCGCCTCCCCGCCCAGAGCGACGATCTCCCCGGCGACCGCTTCGGCCTGTCCCTGCTGAATGTCGGCCACAGCGACCTTTGCGCCCTCTTCGGCGAAGCGCAGCGCGGCGGCCCGTCCGATCCCCTGTCCTGCGCCGGTGATGATGGCGACCTTATCTTTCAATCGCATGATCTCGGCTCCCTCCCTGTTATATTTTCAATGTCCCACAGTATCCGAGTATAAGGCAAACATCGGCGGTGGCAAGACCCCGCCGGGCTTCCACCCGCCCCCGGCGTGACACGATAGCACATATGTGCTATCATTGGCCTCATGCGGAGAGCGGAAAAGATCATGTCGAACGCCCCCGCAGAGGATGGGGTATAATTCCGCAGAAATGATCAAATGCCGCTGCCATAGCAGGAGCCTGAACGGAAAATGACGAAACCATCCGGCCAGTCCGCCCCTCTACCCGCCTTCGAGCGAGTGGCCGTCCTGTACCACCCTAAAATTCTGGCCACTCATTCGATAGCGCAGGAGATCGGCGAGTGGCTGGCCGGGCGCGGGTTGAAGCCCTGGCTTGCTCTGACGTGGGATGAGGACAGCGTCCGGCCTCGCATCCCGGAAACCGATCTGATCATCGTTCTGGGCGGGGATGGCTCCATGCTTCGCGCTGCCCGGATGGCCGCCGGGCACAACGTCCCCATTCTGGGGGTCAATATGGGGCGTCTCGGCTTTCTCTCCGAGATGGGGCCGGACAACTGGCAGGAGCGGTTGCCCCGTGTTCTGGAGGGTAAGTACTGGATCGAAGAGCGGATGATGCTCCAGGCGAAGACCTGGCGCGACAGTACCCTGCTGGGCGAGCACGTCGCCCTGAACGACGTGGTGATCAGCCGGGGATCGCTCGCCCGCGTGATCCGGCTCAAAACGAGCATTGACGGTGACAGGCTGACGACCTACGTGGCCGATGGGCTGATCATCAGCACGCCGACCGGATCAACCGCTTACGCGCTGGCTGTCGGCGGGCCTATCCTGCCTCCTGAGTTGCGGAATATCCTCCTGATCCCGATTGCTCCCCACCTGACGCTGGATCGGGCCATTGTGCTCTCGGAGGGGGCCACGCTTCGCGTTCAGGTCGGCACGGATCATCAGGCCATCCTGACGGTGGACGGACAGTTTGAGTTTGAGTTGCAGGACGGCGATCATGTGGACGTTCAGGCCAGCGAACACGTCAGCTATTTCATTCGTCTGGGCAAGCGAACCTACTTTTACCATACGTTGCTGGCCCGGCTGGAGCCGAAGCAGGTAGATAACGAAGAATGACCATGAGCGAA
>DRKO01000246.1 GCA_011051745.1 Chloroflexota bacterium
GAAGACGGTGTCAATCGGGGTGCGATCCCCGCCCCTCCGGCGCGTTCAGTTGATCACGCGCACGGATGTGCCGATCGGGGCCCACTGATACAGCCATTCTGCATCAGGCGTGCGCATGTTTACGCAGCCGTGACTCATCGGCTGGCCGAAGTTGTTATGCCAGTACGTGCCGTGAAGGGCGTATCCCCGATAGAAGTACATCACCCAGGGCACACCGGGCAGATCGTAGCCGGGGCCGGACATGTGCCTTGAGGGGGTCTTGCGCTGAATCGTGAACGCCCCCTGAATGGTCGGCGTGCCGGGCAGGCCGGTTGAAACGACGAACTGGCGCACCAGCACGCCATTCTCATAGGCATATACCCGCTGTTCGGAGAGGTCCACGACGATCTGCTTGCCCTCTGCTCCGCCTGAGGGGGATGGAGGGGCGCTGACCGGAGCCGGGGCTGAAGCTCCCCCTGTGCCCGGTATGATCAGTCGCTGGCCCGCATAGATGGCATCGGCACTCGCCAGCCCGTTGGCCGCGACCAGCGCGTTGAGCGACACGTTGTAGCGGAGCGCGATGCGAAACAGAGTCTCGCCCCGCTGGACAATGTGGGTGGTGGAAGCTGTGGCATTTGAGGAAGGCGGCGGGCTGGATTCAACCACCGCAGTGCTGTTGTCCGTCCCTCCCTGCGGGATCACCAGCCGTTGCCCGGCGTAAACCTGATTGGGGTTTGTCAGGCCGTTAGCCGCCATCAACTGGGTGACGGTCAGGTTATACCGCAGCCCGATGCGGAAGAGATTCTCCCCCGGCTGGACAATGTGGACGGCGGGCTGCGCGGCCTCCGTGCCAGCCGCTTCCCCGCCCACGGGGATCACCAGCCGCTGCCCGACGTAAATCCGATCCGGATTCAGGATGTTGTTGGCGGCGATGATCGCCTCGGGGGTTACGCCGTAATGCAAAGCAATAGTCCGGAGCGTCTCCCCCTGTGCCACAATGTGGATCGTGGTTCCCTCGTCACTCTGAGCCAGCGCACGGGGCGCGATCAGGGCGGCCAGAAGAGACGCCACCACCAGCCCACCAAGGGCCCCTGCCCATCGCCTCCGTCTGTGTCGTCTGTCTGCCATGGAGCCCCCTCTCTCCGTAGATGCTGGTGTATTATAGCATCCTCCCGGAGCGGCGGGACAGATCGCCCCCGTTAGCCACGCCTTTTCATCGGACGCAGTTCACGCCTTGTCCGCAATGGCAAACAGGGAGTAAAATGCCAGCATGCTGGCAAACCTCATGGATCGACTCCGGGACATCGGCGGACGTATATGGTTCCTGCTACTTGCGCTTGCCATCGGGGGCGCGATTATCTATGTCCTCTCGCGCGATAACGAGTCCATCAGCCCGGAGATCGTCCAGCTTACCATCGAGGCCGCCAGCACACAGTCGAACCAGTATGTCCCGACGCTTGCCGCCAACCTGACCCTGACCCCGGCAGAGGCGGCGGTGACGGCTGCCGCCCCGACTCTCTCCCTCTCCGGCCAGCAACTGGTCAGGCAGTTTGCGGCCTCCGCCCTGGCCGATTCTCAGGTGAGCGATCTGGACTGGGGAGCGGTCCAGGCGACCGGCCCGCCTGACACGCCGGAGTGTGGCGACTTCCCCACCGCCTGGGCGACCGCTCAACCTGATGAGCGGGGGACATTAACCCTTTATTTCGCCCAGCTTGTGACACCGGTCGAGGTGCGCATCTATCAGACCTTTAACCCCGGCTTCATCGTACAGGTCACCCTCACCGACGTGTTTGGCGAAACGCACACCGTCTACACGGCGGCCCCTCAACCGGCGCCCCTGTGTCCCGATACCCTTGTGATTCCGGTCTCGGACGCAGGCTACCCGGCCAACATTGTGACCATCACGGTTGACCAGACGGCGAGCGTGGGGGGCTGGAACCAGATTGACGCAGTGGAGCTTGTCGGCATCAAATACTAAACATTAAACGGGCCGCGTGCCCGCACGGGCGGTGCTACGGATTGCCCTCCTCGGTCACATGCAGATTATCAAACGCCGCTTCAAAGCCTCCGTAGGGTGAGCTTTCGCCGATCAGGCCGACCAGCCCGCTCGTGTAGTTCAGCCCCTTCACCTGTCCGATCGGCGCTCCGTTCACCAGAAACGTCAGCTCCCCATCGTTCAACTCAACGCGCAGGAAATTTGTCTGATTGCCGGGCAGGATCGTATAAGCCAGTGTGTAGCCACCGATCAACGACTCCTGTATCCGACAGCCATCCTGACAGTAGCCGATGTCATACCGTCCATCGCCCGTGATCATGCAGTAGAGGAATGACCCCACATCGTTAGAGCCCAGCAGCAGCAACCCGAACCCGCTGGCCTCCGGCCCGCTGAGCAACGTCGCTTCAACTTCATACACCCCGTCCCCAAACGTCCGTTGCTGGTTTGCCCACGCCAGATGGCTGGGGCTCAACAGGGTGAGGATATAGCGTCCATCCTCGATGCGCCCTCGGCTGTGCTCACTGTCGCCGATCAACCAGTCCCCCGCCTCGTCAAAAGTGGCGACATAGGGGCCGCTGGCCGTGATCACGATCACGGTGGGGCGAGGAGTCGCTTCTGGCTCCGCGCGGCAGGCCGTGAGCGCCAGCCCCAGCCCCGCGAATCCAGCGGCCAGACTTATCAGGAAGGTTGTCAGGGAACGCGATCTGAAAGGGGTTTGCCTGTCATACATGATTAGCCGGATTCTCTGGTGGAAAAGGACATCCCCCGGCCCGCCCTCAGGCCGGGAGACGCCCTGAAAATCGTATGTCCCGGTGAGCGCAACAGGCTAATCCAGTGCCTCAGCCACGATCAACGCAATATCCCTGACGGCCACCTCTTCTGTGACGCCTTTGGATTGTGCGGCAGAGCTCAACATGATCGTGCAGAAGGGGCAGGCCGCCGCGACCGTCCCCGCGCCGGTTGCCATCGCCTCCTCAAGCCGTATCTCATTGACGGGGGGCTCCTGATGCGTCTCGAACCAGACCTGCGCCCCACCGCCGCCGCAGCACAGGCCCGTCTCCCGGCTGCGCGACATCTCGATCAGGCGGACTCCCTCGATGGCCTTCAGTGCTCCGCGTGGATCGTCATATAGGCTATTGTAACGCCCCAGATAGCACGAGTCATGAAATGTGATTGCGCGCTCCAGACGTTTGGCGGGCTTAAGATAGCCTTCCCGGAGCAGGCGGGCGATGTAAGTGCTGTGGTGCTCCACGTCATAGCTGCTCCCGAACTGGGGATATTCGTTTTTGAAGGTGTTAAAGCAGTGTGGGCAGTGGGTGACGATCGTCTTGAACTCATAGCGGTCAAAGACGGCGATATTGGAATGAGTTGCCTCCTGATAGAGGTATTCGTTTCCGGCTCGCCGCGCCCACTCGCAGTTGCAACGTTCTTCATCTCCCAGAACGGCGTAGTCAATCCCCGCCGCCTCAAAGATTTTGATCATCGCGCGGGCCGTCTTCTGGCTCTCAGGGTCATAGGCCCCCGCGCAGCCAACCCAGTAGAGTACGTCCGCTTTCTTCTTCTCGGACATAAGCGGCACGTTCAATCCTTCTGCCCAGTCCATTCGGGAGCCACGCGGATTCCCCCAGGGGTCGCCTGCACGTTCGGCCTGCGTCATCGCGGTTGCGAGCAACTCCGGGACGTCCCCTTCCATAAGGACGAGATAACGCCGCATATCAACAATCGAGTCAACATGCCCGATCAGCACCGGACACTCGAAGACGCAGGCCTGGCAGGTTGTGCAGGCCCACAGAGCCTCCGGACTGATGATCTCGCGTGTCAGAGGCACATCCCCCACCTGCCCGCTACGTAGCTGAGGAGTATAGCGGTTTAATCCGGTCTGAATATCGAGGATGATCTGCTTGGGGTTAAGCGGCGTACCGGCCATATAGGCCGGGCAGGCTGCCTGACAGCGTCCGCATTCGGTGCAGGCATCGCCATTCAACAGTTGCAGAGGGGTCAGATCGGTGATCTGGCCGACGCCGAATGTTTCGATAGTCTCATCCTCCAGGTCCAGAGGGGCCAGCGCGCCCGCCTCCCGGAACGAGGAGAAGAAGATATTCAACGGCGAGTAGATGATGTGCTTAAGCGGCAGGTCAAGGAAAACGGCATAGATGAACGCTGTCAGGGAGGAGTGGAATATCCACGTCGCCAGATGGGCCGTCTCAAGGCTCCGGGGGCCAATGCCCAGCGCCAGGAGACCCCGGCTGACCGCGTAACCCGCAAACGACCACGTTTGCCAGGGGGGCTGGAGGGCCGCCAGCCGAAATGACTCCAGCAGCAGGCCGCTGAGCACTTCAATAAGCAGCAGCCACAGCATGACCGCGAAGCCGAAACTATAGGTCAGTCTGTCGGGGCGGAACGTGGCGCGGCGCAACAGGGCAAGGCTCAGCCCCACGATTCCGGCCACGGTGAAGAAGTCAAGGACCAGTTCATAGATCAGGTAGAAATCGCCCTGCAGGAGCTTAACATCGAAAAGCAGTACGCCGATGTCGTAGTCAACCGTCGCCAGGGCAGTCCCGATGAAGAGCATAACGAAGGCAAAGAATACCGAGAGGTGCATGATCCCGCTGTACTGCTCGCGGGCGATCCGCACCTGCGCGACAGCGAACCTCAGCACCCGTCCTATGCGCTTCCCCGGCTGATCGAAGCTGAGCTTCCCCTGTCCCTTCAACCAGAGCCGGGTACGCAGGTAGAGCTTGCCGATCAGGATCGCCACTCCCAGCCCCTGGACGACATAAAGCAGAATCTCTGCCCAGTGCGGGATGTTCCAGTAGGTATCGCGAAAAGGGGTCATTGTTGAGACTCCACAGAACTAGGTTGTATAAGGTGGGAACAAAGCGGGGGCCTCTATGTCCTTCAGCCGGGCCCTGTGGTCAGGGGGGCTTGCGTCATAGAGACACGAGGAGGTTTCACCTGCACGCTCACCGGACATCCCGTCCATGAGGGACTCACCGGCAACGGGTTGATTTGCCGGTTTTACAGGGCGGACCACCGGGCGTAACCGGGCTGGTTGTCTCATCGTCCTGGAAGGCCCCCTGAAGCTGGGTGCAGGTCACCCGGCCCTCATTGGCGGTGCAAACGGGCTCCGTCAGGTGATGGCGTACAACATCCTAATCTAGTCTATGTGTCATTATGCATCGAGGGTTCGCTAAGTGCAACATCACGCCGCAGGGTGAATCCGGGGCCCGCAGCGATAGTCGAACTACCCGCCATGCTATGGCGGGCATAAAGAGTCTCTATCTGATCGGGTAGGGGGATGGGGATGGGGGAAATAAAAAAGGGTCCTCCTGGCGATGGCCTACTCTCCCACCCCGTGTCCAGGGCAGTACCATCGGCGCTGGCGGGCTTAACGACCGGGTTCGGGATGGGTCACTATCATGGCCAGGATCTGCAGGGGAACCCCCACTTTAACAAAATCCATAAATTTATATCCGCCAGGCCCCAGGATCAGGGTATTTA
>DRKO01000247.1 GCA_011051745.1 Chloroflexota bacterium
AGGAGGCCACCCCCGCCAGCCACACCATCTCCTTCTGTAGCCCCGGCGTATACGCGCTCCGCGTCAGCCCCCAGGCCTCATCCAGGGGGAAAAAAGCCCTTCTGGCATCTCTCGCAATAGTGATAGGCCCTCCTCAACCGGATCTCCCCCGCCACCGTCACCACCTGTTTGTGCCGGTATCCCTTGACCGGCACTCGCTCCCCGCATACCGGACATAGCGCTTCCCCACGCTTCGCCTCTTCGCTCAGCGCCTGCGCCACCTGCTGCTTCACCCGCTCCCCCACCTCTACCGCCATCCCCTCAATCTCCTCCAGCAGTATCTCCTCGTCGGCTGGCTTCTCTGCCAGCATTCGCTCCACTAGCTCTTCATACCCCTTCAGGAGCCTCGCCTTTATCTCCTCCCTCTCTCTCACTTCTCCCTCCTTCCCTTCCCCCCAGTCTACCTCTTTCACCCACAAAGTTGAAATGCACCCAGTGCTCAGAAGAGAGAATAAGTGAACGCCCCCCACGTGCAAACCCGACCTTCTCCCGGCGATCTAATCCGGTGGGCGTTTTCATCAGAAAGTCACTTGACACTTCTCTCTACGGTTTGATATAGTTGGTGCGATGCAAGGCAACTGAATAGCGAGACCTCCGATCAAGGTGCCCGTTGCCCCGGATGGCAGGGCATAAAGGCGAAGCCGGTGCAAGTCCGGCGCTGCCCCGCAACTGTAACCCGGTCCAAACGCCGGGAAGCCAGGACGCCCGCCTTGATCGAGTTCCGGCCTTCGCGAGGGGGGTTGGGAACTGGAGCCGAATGGCTCCGAGCGGCGTCGCTCTGATGAGCGATTGTGTGAAGTTCCCCAACCCTGGCGCGTTGCCAGGGTTTTTTCCTTCCCCCCTGTGAGCAAGCTGATAGAGCCCTGCGGACTGGTTAATCCATGAGTTCAGCGCTGGCAACTGAGGGAACGACAAGGTTTCTACTGGCCTCCCAGCCGATCAGTCGGCGGGTGGTGGTTGTGTGCGGCGTGCTGGCCCTCGTCCTGGTGGGGGTGATGATCATCTCTGCCGCTCACGGCCCGGCAAACATCCCCTACGCCGACGTCGCCCGCCTGATCCTGCGCGGGCTGGGCTTCCAGACGGGGCTGGAGCTCCCCGATAGCCAGTTCGCGATTGTCAATCAGGTGCGCCTGCCTCGTATTCTGGTCGGGGCACTGGTCGGGGCGGCTCTGGCGTGCAGCGGGGCGACCATGCAGGGCATCTTCCGTAACCCCCTGGCCGACCCGGGGATTATCGGGGTCAGTGCGGGGGGCTCACTGGGGGCCGTGATCGCCATCTCTACCGGCCTGGTGGGCGAGAGCTTGTGGATGCTCCCCCTCTTCTCGTTTGTGGGGGCTATCGGTGCGACAACGCTTGTTTATCTGCTCTCGCTTGTACGGGGGCAATCGCAACCGGCAACACTCCTGCTGGCAGGTGTGGCGTTGAATTCGTTTCTTGGCGCTCTGATCTCCGCCATCCTGCTGTTCTCTAACCGTTACCCGGAAGTTCAGGCCATCCTGAGCTGGTTGATCGGCAGCCTGCGGGGGCGTGGCTGGGCATATTTCTTTGCGATTGTGGCCCCCGTGATCCTGACAACAGGGTTACTGTTCTTCTTCGCACGGGATATGAACCTGCTCTTGCTGGGCGAGGAGAGCGCACAGGGTCTCGGTGTGAACGTGCCCCGGACACGCTTTGCGCTGCTGGCGCTTGCGGCGCTGTCCACCGGGGCCGCCGTTAGCGTTGTCGGTCCGATCGGGTTCGTGGGGCTGGTGGTTCCGCATATGCTGCGGCTGGTTATCGGCCCGGATTACCGACTGCTCCTGCCCGCCAGCGCGCTCGGCGGGGCGCTCTTTCTGGTCACGACGGACACCGTCGCCCGCCTGATACTCCAGCCCGCCGAGCTGCAGGTCGGCATTATCACCGCTCTGCTGGGCGCACCTTTTTTCCTTTACCTGCTATACCGCAACAGACGTCTGATCCGGGTGCTGTAAGCACCACACCGGGACAACATCACTGATCAAACGAAAGGAGATCACAGAAGAGATGAGCCACAAAAAACGCCTGTACACCCTTTTGATCCCGTTTCTCCTCCTGATGCTCGTGCTGGGCGCGTGCTCTCAGCCAGCCGCGCAGCCCGCCGAAGAGGAGGCTCCGGCAACCGAGGAGGTCATGGAGGAGGCCACAGAAGAGGTAGCCGGGGAGGAAGCCCCGGCAGCCGAAGAAGCGGCGGAGGAAGCCGAGGCCCCGGCTGAGGAAGCCGCCGGGGAAGAAGCCGTCGAGGAAGAGGCCTTCAGCGTGACCGTGACCGATGGGCTGGGCAACGAG
Source organism: Chloroflexota bacterium (assembly GCA_011051745.1). GTDB lineage: Bacteria > Chloroflexota > Anaerolineae > Aggregatilineales > UBA3940 > DRKO01. Next base: position 2,344 of record DRKO01000247.1, read on the forward strand.
GTTACTCTCGACGCCAGGCCGATGCGGATCGCCTCAGCGACGCTGGGAACGGACGAGATTCTGCTTGATCTGGTCGGGCCGGAGCGCCTGATCGCGGTCACCAATCTGGCCTCTGATCCCACCATCAGCAACATCGCAGATCGGCCTGAGCTCGAACAGATCGAGAATCAGGTCGAGGCCGACCCGGAGCAGATCATCGCGCTGGAGCCAGACCTGGTTTTCGTCGCCTCTTTCACCGATCCAGCCGTGATCGAGCAACTGCAGGGAGCCGGAGTGCCGGTCTTCGTGATGGGCTTCTTCAACTCAATCGACTCCATCGAGCAGAACATCCTGACCATCGGTGAACTGGTCGGCGAACCGGAGCGGGCCGAAGAGATCGTCGCCGATATGAACGCCACGCTGGATGAAGTGGCTGCGCAGGTCGCCGAGATGGAGGGCGAGCCGCCGACGGCGCTTTATCTCTCCAGTGGCGGCTGGGTGGCTGGCTCGGCCACGACAGTGGATGATATCATTACCCGCGCCGGAGGGGTCAACGCCGCTGCTGATCTGGTTGACTGGAATCAGGTCAGCGAGGAGACGATCATCGAGATGGACCCGGATGTCGTGATCCTCTCGCCTTACGTGACGGATGAGGAGTTTGTGGACAATCCGGTGTTCGCCGGACTGTCGGCGGTCGTCAACGAGCGCGTATTCGTCGCCAACGATGCCCACCTGAGCGCCGTTTCCCAGTACGTCGCCCTGGGCGTGGAAGATGTATTCGAGATGCTGTATCTGGTTCCGGTATCGGAGTAGCAGGGCTATCTATGGATTCCAGCCATAACGGATCAGGGGCACGCTCCGGCGCGCCCCTGATCCGGGCCGAACAGGTCAGCTATAGCATAGACGACACGCTCATCCTGCGGGAGGTCTCGCTGGTGCTCCACCCCGGCGAGATGGTCGGGCTGATCGGCCCGAACGGGGCGGGTAAGTCCACGCTGCTTAAAGTGCTCATCGGCCTGTGGCGGGGGGCAGAAGGGGACATCCGGCTCATAGAGCGTCCCCTTGCGAGCTACACACCCCGCGAGGTCGCGCGATACGTGGCCTACGTCCCCCAGACCACCGCTGTTGACTTTGCCTTCACCGTCCGTGAGATGGTGCTGATGGGCCGCAGCCCGCATCTGGGCCGCTTTGAATTCGAGGGCGAGGAGGATCGCCGCATCGCAGATGAGGCGATGCACAAGACCGGCGTCCTTCATCTGGCAGATCGGTTTGTCAACACGCTCTCAGGCGGGGAGCGTCAGCGCGTGTTCATCGCACGGGCACTTGCCCAGCAGCCGCGTATCCTGCTCCTTGATGAGCCCACCGCCAACCTCGACATCCGCCATCAGTTGGATATCCTCGATATGGTGGCCGGACTGGCTGGTGAGCAGGGACTGGGCGTGATCGCCGCCATCCATGATCTCAATCTGGCTGCCCATTTTTGCGGGCGGTTGATCCTGCTGCATGAGGGGCGCGTGCTGGCCGATGACACGCCGGATGCGGTGCTGACGCCTCAAAACCTGTCCCTGTCCTTTGGCGTGGAGGCGCGGGTCTATCGCGATCCCTTTACTCAGGGATTGCGACTCTCGATCTCACGGGACGGCAACGGCCACCACAGAGCCAGGGAAGAGGCTACCTCGGAAGGACGCTCAGGGCGAAAACCGGTCTGACTCCTCGGCCCCGCCGCTAATGTAAAAGCAGAGGCAGCGATCTATCCCCACCGCTGCCCCTGCGCTGCCGTTCGCGTTTGCTCTACGTTACTCCCCGCTTGGTATCCAGACGTTTTTAACCTGCGTCGCTTCCCGCAGGAACTCCTCACCCTCGCCCTGTTCAGGGTCGGCCCAGTCGCGGCTCTCGCCGTAGTTCACCCAGGTGCGCTTCATATTGACGGCGGAGAGGTACTCGACGTGGTAGCTGCCTTCCGCTGTGCCGAAGTACCAGACGGCGTCTACGTCCTCGTGCTCGACCAGTGTTTTGGTCAGATGATCGCGTGCCCCGGTGACGATGTTCACCACACCCGGCGGCACATCTGAGGTGTCCAGCACCTGATAGAAGTCGGTGGCGCTGAGAGGGTGCTTCTCGCTGGGGATAATGACGACGGTATTCCCTCTGGCGATGGCCGGGGCCATCAGCGAGACGAAGGCCAGCAACGGATACTCGTCCGGGCAGGCGATACCGATCACGCCGACTGGCTCGTTGGCCGCGACCGTGACCCCGCGCAGGCTGGTTTCCTGAACCGTGCCGCCGTATTTGTCCGCCCAGGCCGCGTAACTGAACAGGCGTGAGATCGAGAGATCAACCTCTTTGCGGGCATCTTTAAGCGTGCAGCCCGTCATCTCGACGATGCGCCTGGCGAACTCCTCGGCGCGGGCAGAGAGATTCTCGGCCATGTAGTAGAGGATCTGGGCCCGATTGTGCGGCGTGCGGTCGGCCCACCGATCCGAGGCCCACATCCCGGCCTTGACATGGGCAGCCTCCACCGCATCGCGGATGTCCTTACGGTTGCCATCGGCCACCTGCCCGACAACCTGCCCGTCCGGCCCCCGGACGGGACGGCTGTAGTGCCCGTCGGGTCGCCTCTGCTTGCCGCCGATATACACCTTGAGCGTCCGATCAAGAGGCGGCACGGCTCCGTTTGCCCTCGTTTTGCCGTCCCGCGAGGCGATCTCTCCGAGCGGAGCCGGACGACCGGGGACGTACTCGGCCCAGCGAGCGGAAAGCTCGGCCCGGTCCGCATCGGGGGGGATGTCCAGCTTCGGACGCGGGCGCTTCTGCCAGGCCGGACGGAGGTATTCAAAAAGGCCTTCGCGCCCGCCCTCGCGTCCGAAGCCGCTCTCCCGGTAGCCGCCAAAGCCGGACGCGGCGTCGAACAGGTTGGTGCAGTTGATCCACACGCTCCCCGCTTTGACCTTCTGCGCCACGTCAATCGCCAGATTGATGTTGTCGCTCCAGATGCTTGCAGCCAGCCCGTAGCGAGTGTTGTTTGCCAGCTCGACCGCTTCGGACGGCGTGCGGAAGGTCATCGAGACCAGCACGGGGCCGAATATCTCCTCCTGCGCAACCGCCGCCGAAGGTTCCACGTTGGTTAACAGGGTGGGCGGATAAAAGCAGCCTTTCTCCGGCACAGGAGAATCAGGCTGAAAGATTTCCGCCCCCTCCTTGAGGCCGCGCTGCACCCAGCTATGGATCGTCTCCCACTGGGTCTGATCCACAATCGCGCCGATGTCAATGCCTTTGTCGAGCGGGTCGCCGACGCGCAGATGTTGCATCCGAACCCGCAGCTTCTCGAGAAAGCGATCGGCGATGCTCTCCTGCACCAGCAGGCGCGACCCGGCACAGCAGACCTGCCCCTGATTGAACCAGATCGCATCCACCAGCCCCTCGATGGCGCTATCCAGATCGGCGTCGTCAAACACGATGAAGGGCGACTTGCCGCCCAGTTCCAGCGACAGCCGCTTGCCGGTCCCTGCCGTCTGGCGGCGCAGGATGCGCCCCACCTCGGTTGAGCCGGTGAAGGCCACCTTGTCCACGTCGGGGTGGCTCACGATCATGCCACCGGCCCGGCTGCTGCCGGTGACGATGTTCACCACGCCCGGCGGCAGGCCCGCCTCGGCGACGATCTCGGCGAAGAGCAGGGCGCTCAGGCGGGTGTAAGAAGCGGGCTTCAGAACAACGGTATTCCCCATCGCAATGGCCGGGGCGATCTTCCAGGCCAGCATCAGCAGGGGGAAGTTCCAGGGGATGATCTGCCCCACCACGCCGACCGGCTGATAGTCCGCCAGTTCGCGCTCCATCAACTGCGCCCATCCGGCATGATAGTAGAAGTGGCGGGCAACAAGTGGCACGTCAATATCGCGCGACTCGCGGATTGGCTTGCCGTTGTCCATCGACTCGATCACGGCCAGCAGGCGGTGATGTTTCTGGATGTGGCGGGCGATAGCGTATAAGTACCGCGCCCGAACGTGGCCCGGCGTCTTGCTCCAGCGCTTGAACGCCTCACGGGCAGCCGCGACCGCCGCGTCCACGTCCTCCTGCCCGGCCTGTGCGGTCTCGGCCAGTTTCTCGCCGGTGGCGGGGTTGAAGCTATCGTAATACTGTCCCGTGCTCGGCTCGACCCACTGATTGTTGATGAACAGATTAAACCTGCGCCCGTGCTCGTCCAGCCAGGCATACGCCGCAGCCGGTGACTCCGGGGCGGGGCCATACTCCAGCGTCTCAAAAATCTCTGCTACACGCATCTCACTCTCCAGATACAGACTCGGCGGCCTGCGTTCAGACGCCGCTTATCCCATCGGCATATGGTGGCGGGCGGCGTAGCGACCCGTCACGGCGTGCGAGAGTTGCCGTTCGATGTCGAGCAGCAGGCTGCTCGCGCCGAAGCGGAACAGCGACTTATCCAGCCACTCGTCACCGAGTTCTTCCTTGATCAACACCAGCCAGTTGAGGGCCTGCTTTGCCGTGCGGATACCTCCCGCTGGTTTGAAGCCGACTTTATAGCCGGTGCGCTCCTGATACTCCCGGATAGCCCGCGTCATCACCAGCCCGACCGGCAGCGTGGCGTTGACCTTCTCCTTGCCCGTTGAGGTTTTGATGAAGTCCGCGCCCGCCATCATGCAGACCAGGCTTGCCATGCCAACGTTGCGCAGCGTGCCCAGTTCGCCCGTCGCAAGGATGGTCTTCATGTGTACATTCCCGCAGGCCTCGCGGAACTGCTTCACTTCGTCATAGAGCCTCTCCCAGTTGCCGCACAGCACATGCTCACGCGAGATCACGATGTCAATCTCCTTCGCGCCCGCCTCGATGGATTGTTCGATCTCGGCGACGCGCTGGGGGAAGGGATTCTGCCCCGCCGGGAAACCCGCCGAGACGGCGGCGACGGGGATATCCGAGCCTTTCAGTGCATCGAGTGCGTCGCGGATGCGGCTGTGGTACACGCAGACGGCGGCAACCTGAATCCCCTTATCCGCTACCCCCAGCGCCTCCAGAATCTCGGTACGCACCGGCTGGCGGGCTTTGGCGCACAGGCGATGCACCCTGCCCGGCGTATCATCGCCGGAGAGCGTGGTCAGGTCCATGAACGTGATGGCCCGCAGCAGCCAGGCAGCCTGCCAGTCCTTCTTGATCGAGCGGCGTTTGGTGAGCGTCTCTGCCCTGCGCTCGACCGCACTACGGTTGATCTGAACATCGTACACCCAGCCCAGATCAAGCGGGATGCCGGGGTTGCGCATCTCAGGTGATGCCATACTCACATCTCCATACCTGATCGCCGGGCCCATACCCGGCGCCTGAGTCTCATTCGGTTATACCGCGATTATAGCATATGGCGGTTGACGGATAGCTGAGGACAAAGAGCCGATGGGCGGTGGCGGCAGGGAGGAGATTAGCCGCCGATCTCGGACATCACACGGTTGAGAGGGATGACATTTTCGGCCAGCCCGTGCCCCCAGGGCTTCCCCCAGATTCCGGCGCGGATGATCTCTTTCAACTCGGCGGGCGTCGCGCCCTGACGGAGGGGAGTCAGAAGATCAACT
>DRKO01000248.1 GCA_011051745.1 Chloroflexota bacterium
ATCATCGGTGATCGTTTCGAAGCGTAGAAGTATCTCCTGCCCCGCGTAGTCGCTCAGGTCAACCACTTCATGCAGCCACCCCTCGGCATCCGCGTCGGAACGATCAGCGCTCCTGCCGGTGTAGCCGGGGCCATAGGCATTGCCATGCGGGTTTTCCGTCGTGGTGTGCGGGGTGGAGAGGATCGTCCACGTCTGTCCCCCGTCTGTGGAGACTTCGATATATCCGTAGTCCCAGAATGACTCCAGCCAGTACCAGGTGTCGAATTCAAGGGTGGCCTGCTCTACCCCGCTGAGATCAAACCGGCGGGTGAGAGTCATGCTGCTCTCGTCGCCCCGATTGGACCACCACACGAAAGAGTCCCCGGTGGATGGGTCACGGTCGGTGTTACAGGTGCTGGTGGGGGTGATGCGCACAAATTGCGCGCCCTCGAAGCGAATCCGAACCTGTGCCGGACCGTGAAGCCGGATGTAATCCGTCCCGTACTGGTGGACGAGAGCTCCTTCCTCCCCGGCAGGGTAGCTGTAGACCTCCTCTGCAAAGCGCGGCGGAGGGAGATCAGGGATGCTGGGATACACGTAATAGCCGGGTTCTACCGAGGGATCGTTCAACAGGTTGGCGAGCACCCAGTCCGTGAACAGTTCATCGGCGGTAAGCCCCGTGCCCAGTTGCGCCAGTGTGTCATCCACCCCGGCCATGCCATCCTGTGGATTGTTGACCAGAGCACGCAGGGCGTCCGCCCCCAGACGATCCAGAAAGTAGGCCGTGAAGAGGAATCCGGCTCCGTAATTCGGGCCGCCAGCCCCCGGCCCTTCCGGCCAGCCTGTAAGCTGGAGATCGGGCTCCTGCAGGAAGTAGAGAATGAAATTTGAGGGGCCGTAGCCGTTGAGGAAGGCTGCCAGTTCGCTCAGCCCCTCGTTCATCCAGGAGGCTTCGTTCCGGTCCACGTTCCAGTGAATCATGTGCTGGAATTCGTGGGCCAGCACGCTTTCGTAGAACGTGTCGCCGGGGCGGGTTGCCCCCAGGCTGATGAAGAACATCTCTTTCTCGTTGGAGTAAGGGACAATGCTGGCCGGGTATTCGCTGGGGCTGAAGAAGTACCCTGCCACGCTGCTCCCAAGCGTACGCACGTGCAGGATGTGTAAGCGGGGGTCCCCATCAATGCCCGGCTGCGGCTCGCTGCCAAAATAGAGATGGTTGGTCGGGTAGATGCGCTCCTCGAAGATACGGGCAGCCGAGGCCAGCGCTTCGGCGTCGTAGGAAACCCCTTTCTCCACCCACATGTAGAGGTGCGGGGTGATGTAAACCAGCTCCGCGGAGACCCGGGAGACCTCCTCCGTGTCGGAGTTCTCAACCCAGAAGGTCGCCACATCCCCTATCGAGTAGTCCTCTGGCTCCGGCGTAGCCACCGAGTCGGGCTCCACGCCCAGAAAGCGGGAGGCCAGATCGTAGCGGTCACGAGGAAGCGGGTCGGCTGCGGCCAGATCGCGCAACACCTCTTCCATCATGTCCTGAGGCAGCGCGTCGGGGGGCAGGGGCGGCGTCGGAACAGGGAGGGGCTCAGCGGTAGGCGGGACGCTTTCGGCCGGGCTATGACCGACTCCCTTGCCCGGCTTTGTAAGCAGCAGGCAACCGGCCCCCGCCAGCACCACCATCAGCGCGGCAGCGAGCGCCCGGTATGTCCCTCTGAGGGGGCGGCTGGCGGAGGGGCGACGCATGTTTCGATCATTCACCGGTGAATCGTCTCTCATGCTCAGCGGGCGGGTTTTTCCGGCGGGGAAGAGGCTGCCCGCCGATTGCCTGCCTCAGGAGAGAACTCCTCCTCATCCAGAAGACAGTAATAGCGCTCGCCCGCGCAGGCTTTGCACAGCACGTGGCCATCCTGAATCACCTCACGCTCGTTGATGATCTCCTCGCCACACATCTCACAGGTCACGCGGTAACCGGGCTTACTCAGTATCTCCTCAAGCGTCACACAGAGGGTGACGGGCTGGACGCTCAGCAACTCGTCGTCCGGTATGATCTGGTAGCTCTCCAACTGGGCATGCCAGCGGCTCCGGGCGTCCGGGGCGTACTGCCGGGCCAGCTCACGGATGCCCTGCCGGGGGACCACACGGAAGGCCCGGCGGGTCTTCACGTCAACGAAGGTGGCAGCTACCTTGCCGAAATCCACGACGCGCAGCGTGCGGCGGCCCACCGAGCAACCGCTTGCAACCGCCACGCCATCAGCCGCGCATCCGTCCGTCTCGACGATCACAAGGAGACGCTTGTCGCTGCGTGGAACATCCAGACCGAGCAAGCGGCCACCCAGCAGCCCCATCCGAACACCGAGCACCTGACGAGGGCACAGGTGAGAATGCAGGGCAGCGCTCCGTTTCAATAGCTCGTCCAGATCGGGGTGGTGGTTGTTCCGATCTCCCTCGGTCACTTTCATTCCTCCCTGTTCTCCTGATCCCCGCGCCGGAACGTAGCCTGAGCCAGGGACCCGTCCTTCTCTGCTGACTGCCTGCAGAGATGCGATGTCGCCGCGTCTGCTGCCGCGCCACGCTGCTTATGATGTCACCAATTACGCGCCGAGGCAAAAAGACTCTCCGCCGGAGAATCGGAGGTGGATTCGACCCTGTGTGAGGGATTGGATATACTCCCCGGCTGGCCGGATAATGTATCTAACTTCAGAAGATGAGGGACACTTTGAGCGAACAACAAGGTTTTACACTGTGGCTGACAGGCCTCTCCGGAGCAGGCAAAACAACCATCGCCAAGCTGGTTGAGGCGGAACTCAAGCGGCGCGGCGTTAAGGTCGAGCGGCTGGACGGCGACATCGTGCGCCAGTCGCTGACGCGCGATCTGGGCTTCAGCAAAGAGGATCGGGATAAGAACATCGAGCGCGTTACCTTCGTCGCCAAGCTGCTCTCCCGCAACGGAATAGGGGTGATCGCCAGCTTCATCTCCCCTTACCAGAAGACGCGGGACATGGTGCGGCGGGAGACGACTAACTTCATTGAAGTGTTCGTCCATGCCTCCCTTGAAGCATGCGCCGAGCGTGATGTCAAGGGGTTGTCCGCCAAGGCGTTTGCCGGTGAGATCGAGAATTTCACAGGTGTTTCAGACCCCTACGAGGAGCCTGTGAACCCCGAACTGGTGCTCTACACGGAAAGAGAGACACCGGAAGAAAGCGCCGAGCGCGTGATCGCTTATCTGGAGGAGCGGGGCTTCATCCCCACCACCGAAAAGGTCGCCCGATCCAGCTAATGAAACAGGACCCTTCCCCGGAGGTCTCGATTATCATCCCCGCCTACAACGAGGCTCAGTCTCTGGGCAGGGTGCTTGATGAGATCAAGTCCCTGCCACTCGATGCTGAGATCATCGTGGTAGACGACGGCTCAACGGATGATACCAGCGCCGTCGCCAGAGCGCGGGAAGGGGTGCGCGTCATCGAGCACCCCTATAACATCGGCAACGGGGCGGCCATCAAGCGGGGAATCTGGGCGGCGCGGGGCCGGGTGATCGTCATGATGGACGGTGATGGACAGCATCGCCCGGCTGACGTGCCCCGTCTGGTTGCCCAGACCGCCCGCTATGATATGGTCGTCGGGGCACGGACGCGGGAATCCGATTCGGCTCTGCACCGCGATGTCGCGAACCGGTTTTACAACCTGATCGCCAGCTACATCGCCGGTTACCCCGTCCGGGACCTGACCTCCGGCTTTCGGGCGATCCGCGCGCCGGTCGCCAAGCGGTTTGCTTATCTCCTGCCAAACGGCTTTTCCTACCCGACCACGCTTACTCTGGCCTGTTTCCGGGCCGGGCACAGCGTGCGCTATGAGCCGATCGTCGCCCTGGCACGCACAGGGCGTAGCAAGATTCGGCTGCTCCGGGACGGTATGGGCTTCCTGCTCACCCTGTTGCGCATCGGGACGCTCTTTGCGCCTCTCAAGATATTTCTGCCGCTTGCTCTCTCCCTACTGCTGATCGGCAGCGCCTATGGGGCGTACATTCTGCTCTCTGCACGGCGTTTTAGCCAGATGGCGGGGCTGACGGTTCTGGTCGGGATCGTCCTCTTCATGCTCGGCCTGATCTCCGAGCAAATAGCCCTGCTCCGTATGATGCAGGTGGGGATGTACCACCCCGATCATGAGGACATATTATGAGGGAAAGGCGCACGGCCTCGGATCAGCGTGCATTAGCAGGGAGGCTGACCCCGAACGGTCAATACTGAGACCTGGCGCGGCGCGTGGTGCTTTCCCCCGACCGGTGCGGGCCTGCTGGCGAGGCCGGGTGACCCGGACGATCTGGCCGCGCAGCTTGACAAACTGCCGGGCGACCGGCAGCTATACGAACGTCTGCGCGTGGCGGCGAAGCGTAACCTCGATGAGCGATTCTCCTGGGAGACACTCACCGGCAGCCTGTGCAATCTCTACGAGTCAGCGCGCAGCGGGCGCGAATCCCGCCGACAGCCATCTTAGAAAAGGGGCATTCTGCTATGCTTAAAATCGGCGAGATAGAGATCGAACGCATCAACGATGCCCGGATATGGGCTGACACGGGCGGCGTTTTTGGCCTTGTGCCGAGGGCGCTGTGGTCGCGGGTGATTGAGCCGGATGAGCAGAGCCGTGTCCCGATGGATCACTGGTGCCTGCTCGTCCGGGCGTATGGGAAAACCATCGTTGTGGATACCGGCCTGGGGACGAAGTTGAGCGAGAAGCAAATCCGCCTGATGAGTCTGACCCGCCCGCAGGGGAGCCTTGTTGAAGGACTGGCCCGTCTCGGCGTCGCGCCGGAGGATGTGGACCTTGTGATCAACACCCATCTGCATGCCGATCACTGCGGCGGCAATACCTGCCTGAAAGATGGCGAGATCGTCCCCACCTTCCCCAACGCCGAGTACTGGGTTCAACGGCTGGAGTATGCCGACGCGGCCTTCCCCAACGAGCGTACGCGGGGCACTTACTTTCCGCAGAATTACGCCCCGCTCTACGAATCCGGGCAGATGCGCCTGATAGATGGAGATGTCGAGGTCGTGCCGGGGATGCGCTGCGTCGTCACGCCGGGACACACACGGGGGCATCAGTGTATCGTGTTTGAGCAGGGGGAACAGGCGGCGCTGTACGTCGCCGATCTGGCCTCATATGCCATCCACTTCGCCCGGCTGGCCTGGATGACGGCCTACGATGTGGAGCCGCTGGTTACGCTGGAGACCAAGCGCAACTGGCAACGCTGGGCACTGGCACGAGACGCAATCCTGATCTTTGAGCATGAGACCCTGACCCCCGTCGGGCGGCTGACGGGAGAGAACGGCAAGCTGAGCGTGCAGCCCCTCAGTCTGGAGTAGCGGGCTGTGGACGAGAAGCCGGGAGTATGGGGACGGTGGAGCTAACCCCGCTAAGGGAACTGGTCGAGGCGGCTGGCCTTGATGTCTTCTACATCCTCCTCATTTCGGGGATGTGGCTGGCTATTACTGCCGTCTATGTCCCCGGCACAGGCGTTCTGGAACTCGGAGCTTTCTTCAGCCTGATACTGGCTGCAGTGGGCCTCGCCATGCTTCCCACAAGTGTTGCGGGTCTCCTGCTGCTGGGCATCGCTCTGGGATGTTTCCTCGCGCTGATCTACTTCCGCCGGGCGTGGCCCCTGATTGTGGTGGGCATGGCCTGCCAACTGTTGGGGTCGTTCCTGCTGTTCGGGCATGGCGCACGCCCTGCCGTCTGGCTGATCCTCATCGCCAACGCGGCCACACTCGCTTATCACCAGATTATCCTCTTGCCGGGGTTGCTTGTTCAGGATAGACCGCCAAAGGTGGGGGCTGATGCCCTGCTGGGAGAAGAGGGGAAGGCCGTCACCGACCTTGATCCGGTGGGGACGGTGCAACTCCGGGGCGAGTTCTGGTCTGCCCGCGCTATGGATGGGCCTATCCGCGCCGGTCAGGCGGTTCGCGTCACCGGCTACCGGGGCCTGCAACTTGAGGTTGTGCCCGCTGTATCTCCGGACGCCGGGGGATAAACCCCTTTGGAACAATGTTGTGAGTCTGTTTGGAAAAAGTTCTTGCTTTTTAAGATAGGGGTGTGTTATACTGCGTGTGCGGAGGGGCGAGACGCTCTTCCGGAAGGAAGCACCATGAACAACAGGAGAGGCACAGGGGGCAGACGGTAGGAGTGGAGAAGGGCCGCCCGACGAGGGCGGGGCCGTCTGCCGCCGACTTG
>DRKO01000249.1 GCA_011051745.1 Chloroflexota bacterium
CCTGTGCCTGCGTGCTAAAATTAGATGGGATACGGGTACGTCCCATGCCGTCCCACAGTGACGGCCGTCCCACGGTGACGGGCGACGTAGGTACAAACGGGCATCTTGCCGATGATATGGAAGCTACGGGGAGCAGGGACTCAGGGGTGGATTCCTGGTTTATAATCGCTGGTTAAACGAACAACCGGACGAGCAACCGCCGAGGGAAGCCCCCTCGGCGTATCTGTACGTACCGTAAAAAGGCAGGCTCTGTGACAGAGATTCGCTCTCCACGCTGGCATGATCTGCCCTTCATCTATCGTCTGGCCGGGCAGGGGATCAGCTTCGACGTTCAACTCAGCCTGACGGCCAGAGACGATATTCTGCGGCATGCCCTTTTCGCCAGCGCGGGCGAAGCCCATCTCTATGTCCTGAGAGGCCCCGGCGAAGAGGGGCTGGGGCTACTGCGCTACCCCTCCAGAGAGCATCATGCCCGGCTGGCCTACATCTCGCCCTCGCTGGAGACAGGCGGCGAGGCCCTGTGGCTGCGCCTGCTGGACGGGCTGACGGCCAGAGCCGGTGAGGCGGGGGCCATCCACCTCATCGCGGAGGTAGAGAAGGAAAGCCCGGCCCTGGAGGTGCTGCGGCGCGCCGGATTCGGCGTTTATGTCCATCAGGACATCTGGCAGAGACCGCCCGCCCCTCTGGAACACACGGACGCCCCCGCCCTGCGACCCATCGGTGCGGTGGAGGCATCTGTCATCTCCGTGCTGTACCGGCGGCTGGTTCCGTCTCTGGTGCGGCAGGTCGAGCCTTCCCCGCAGGGCGCGGATGCCTGCTACCTGCTGGAGGAGGGGGAGGAGCCGCGCGGGATTGCCCTCTGTTACGAAGGGCTGCACGGGACACTCATCGAGTTTTACCTGCACCCGGAGGCGCGTTCCGGGGCGCAGGCGTTGATCAACGGCGCTCTGGCGGCGGTCGGGGCGGCCTCGCGGCCTGTCTATTGTCGCCTCCGCGCGTATCTGGGCTGGCTGAGCGGAGCTCTGCTGAGGGCCGGATTTGAGCCGCTCATGTCGCAGGCCGTCATGGTACGCCACATCGGGGCCCGCGTCACCCAGCGCGAGTTGAAACAACTGGCTGCCGTCGAGGAGGGAGCGGTGGGGACAGTGCCAATCACGGAATACAGGTAAACGGCAGGCATGCCCCCGCAGAGAGGCAGGGGAGAGCGCCTGCCCGAATTCAGGGAGTAACTGATAACGGACAAAATTTGAATTTTCGAGCTTATGAAGGCAAATCTGGAACAGTTTATGGAACAGCGTATCACGGACGATTTATCCAGCCTGCTGGCTATTCTCCCATCGGAGATCGCTCAGGCCATCGAGCAAATTGACCGCAGCGATGAGTTGCTCGAGGTCATCCTCGATCTGGGCCGCGTGCCGACGGCGCGTTACACCGATGGGGAATACGTGTTGCTGGATCGAGAAATCACGCAGGAAGATATAGACCTTGTGGTGATGCAGGTTGGCGATTTCGACGCCGACAACCGGGCCGGGATCGAGCGCACGCTGCACCGTATCTCCGCCCTTCGGAACCGGCGCGGCGAGATCGTGGGCCTGACATGCCGCGTGGGGCGGGCCGTCTATGGCACGATCACGATCATTCAGGACATCATCGAATCGGGTAAGAGCATCCTGTTTCTGGGTAAGCCCGGCGTAGGCAAGACGACCATGCTCCGCGAGGCGGCCCGCGTGCTGGCCGATTCAAAGCGTGTGGTGATCGTGGATACGTCGAATGAGATCGGCGGCGACGGCGATATTCCGCACCCTGCCGTCGGGAAGGCCCGCCGGATGCAGGTTCCCACCCCCAGCCTCCAGCACGAGGTGATGATCGAGGCGGTGGAGAACCATAACCCGGAGGTGATCATCATTGACGAGATCGGGCGTGAGCTGGAGGCGCAGGCCGCGCGTACCATCGCCGAGCGAGGCGTGCAGTTGATCGGCACGGCGCACGGCATCACGCTTGACAACCTGCTGCTTAACCCGACTCTCTCCGATCTGGTCGGCGGGATCGAGAGCGTCACGCTCTCTGACGAGGAAGCCCGCAGGCGGGGGACGCAGAAAACCGTCCTTGAGCGGCGAGCGCCGCCCACCTTTGAAATCCTGATCGAGATACAGGAGCGTAATGTGCTCCACATCCACTACGATGTGGCGCAGGCCGTTGACGCGCTGCTGCGCGGACAGCCTGTGGCCCCGGAGATTCGGCGGCGCGGGCCGAACGGGGAGATCACCGTCGAAGCGCCCGCCCGGCCTGCGCCGGTGGCACGCTCAAACGGCGGGAAGCGGCGGCGTAATCAGCAGCCGGAGACCATGCCGCTCCGGGATGCGGCCAACCACTACCGGCAGTTTGGCGGGGCGGCGGAAGGCAAAGTGCATGCCCGCCCCCGCGACCCCGACTCGCTTCGCACGCTGCGGGTGTACCCTTACGGGATCGCGCGTAACCGCCTGATCGAGTCGGCCCGCCGCTTCAAGCTGCCGTTGCGGGTTGTGGACACGCTCGACGAGGCGGACGTGTTGCTGACGCTCAAGAATTTCTACCGCCGCCGTCCGCGTCTGGTGTCCGACGCCGAGCAGCGGGGCATCTCGATCTACGTCCTGCGCTCCAACACGGTCACCCAGATGGAGGATTTTCTGGTTGACACGTTCGAGCTGGAGCTGGAAGAAGACGAGGACAACCAGCTTGGCCGCGCCCTGAGAGAAGTCCAGGAGGCCATTCAGGCCGTCCTGAACGGGGCCCCGTCCGTTGACCTCTCGCCTCAGAAGGCCAGCATCCGGCGGCAACAGCATGAGATGGTTCGGCGGGCCAACCTGGCCTCCCACAGCTACGGGAAGGAGCCGAACCGTTACCTGCGCGTCTATCGCGAGACCATCAGGTAGATGTTCATCACGTTTGAAGGCCCCGAGGGCTGCGGGAAAACGACTCAGCTTGCCCTGCTGGCCGATTATCTGGCCCGGCAGGGCTACACCATTTATAAAACGCGCGAACCGGGGGGAACGTCCATCGGGGAGCAGATTCGCTCCGTCGTTCACTCGCTCCAGAA
>DRKO01000250.1 GCA_011051745.1 Chloroflexota bacterium
CTCGATCAGCTCAACGCGCCGCTGACGCTGCATCTGGAGCACGGAGAGCCTCTGCTCGGCAGCCCCAACCCGCACCCGCGCCGCCCCTTCTTCCTCGCGCAGGCGCTGAAGCTCTTCCTCCTGCCGCTCAAAATCCACAAGCCGATGGTCTAACTCCTCGATGCGGGCGGCGAGGGCTTCCAGCGAGGCGCGATCCTCTGCGAGACGTTCCTCCCACATGGCGGCCTGAGCGTCGAGCCGGGAGATCGCTTCCTCCACATCGGGCAGGGCATTGAGGATACGTTCCAGCTCGGCCCTGCGGGCTTCGTAGCCGCTGTACTCCTCGACGGCCCGCCGCGCAGCCTCGTGAGCGTCCTCGTCGTAGCCCAGCGCCCTGAGCTGATCCTGCACCCCGGCCAGTGCGGCCTGCTCCTCCTGTGCATATTCGCCGGTGTGAAGACTGGCTTCCACCCCAGCCAGTTGCTCCCGGACTTTCTCAAGCTCTTCGAGCGCTTCCCCGGCGCGGGCCAGACGTTCCTCCAGCCGCGCCGCGTGCTCACGCCAGGAAGGCAGGTTTCGCAACTCATGCGCAATGGCTGCGATCTGCTTCTTTAGCTGCTCGCTTTCTTCCTCCAGCGCTTCGATCCGATCCCTGTTGGCCCTCCAGAGCTCCGCTTTCTCTTTTCCCTGCCGGGTCAGGGTCTCCAGCAGTTCGTCGCGATGCTGCTCGCTGAGGCTCTGCCCACAGAGGGGGCAGACGGGGTCCGTCGCGTCGGCGATCAGGCTTTTCTGCCGGGCCAGCAGGTCCATTTCGGCTTTCAGGTTGCGGTTGTCTGCTCTGAGGCGGGCCAGTTCTTCCTTGATCTCGCTCAGCCGTTCCTGAGAGGCGTCTCGCTCGCGCTCCCGTGCTTCGAGCTGCTCGACGTTCTCCCGCGCCTCCTGAAGGAGGTGTTCCTCTGGACGTTTGCCGATCTCCTGCTCCAGATCGGAGAGACGCCGCTCCAGCGTCTGGCGGTCGGCCAGCAACCGGCTGCGGGCGGCCTCGATGGCCTGCTCCAGTGTGTGCTTCTGCTGAGAGAGATGTCGCTCCTGCCGCAGACGCTCGTTCAGTTCGCGTTCCTGCTGGCGGGCCTCCTGAAGGGCCGCGTAGCCTGCTTCGATCTCCTCCCGCAAGGTGAGCGCCTGCCGGTACTCGTCCAGACGGCTGAGGTGCTGCTCGTGTTCCTCCCGGACGCGCTTCAGCTCGGCTTCGTCCCGTTCGAGGCGGTGGATCAGATCGTCGTAGCGGGCGCGGAGGCTCTCGCGCTCCTGCGCGGCGCTTTCCAGTTCGTGGTAGGCTCTCTCTGCCTCGCGGACCTGCTCAACGAGGGTTTCCAGCGCCTGCTGGGCCTCGATCAACTCGCGCTGATACTCTGTCTCACGGGTGAGTTCCTCGTCAATAGCCTGTATCTGGCCCCCAATCTGCTCGATCTCATTCTCAAGCGCATGCTGCCGATCACGGGCGCGTTGCTCGTAGACCTGCCAGCTCTCCA
This sequence comes from Chloroflexota bacterium, assembly GCA_011051745.1. GTDB lineage: Bacteria > Chloroflexota > Anaerolineae > Aggregatilineales > UBA3940 > DRKO01. The sequence continues at coordinate 1,512 of DRKO01000250.1, forward strand.
GCCCCAGAATGTCGCCCAGAACCTCTTTCCGCTCGGCGGGGGTCTTGGTCGTGAACTCGTCCGCACGTCCCTGTACAAGGAAGGCGGAGTTGATGAACGTCCGGTAGTCGAGGCGCAGGAGATGGTTGATCTGGCGCTGCGTCTCCCGGATGGACTTTCCAGAGAGCAAGCGCCACTCGTCCCCGTCCTGAATGTGCAGGGCCAGTGTGCTGCTTCCGCGCCCTCTGGCTGAACGATAGCGTGTAACGCGGTAAACGTTGCCATCCAGCAGGAAGGTCAGCGTGACGGACATCTCCACCTCGCCCAGGTGGATCAACTCGTCATCGCGCTGGGCGCGGGCTTTTCCCCACAACGCCCATGTCATGGCATCCAGCAGGGACGATTTCCCCGCCCCGTTCGGCCCGGCCAGACAGGCCACATGAAGGCCGGTCAGGTCAAGCGAGACGGGGTCCCGATAAGCCAGAAAATTATGTAGTTCAAGTTTGAGCGGGATCATGGCAGCCTTATTCAGAAAAGGCCGGTGGCTCTCTTCTCCCTGCGAGGCCACCGGCCAGCTTCCCGGCAGCTTGAGCAGCCCTTGCCACTGACTCGGAACGAGGTAAGACTCACCCCTTAGCTCAGGAACATGGGCATACCGGCCACATGACGCACCTTTGGCCGGTACTCCTCGATGTCGTAAAGCTCGCCGACGTCAACCACCTTGCGCCCCTGCATAATCATGCTGATCGGGATATCGGTGTAGATGCCGCCGCGCAGGGCGACCATCCGTCCGCTCTGCCCCTTGAGAACCATGTCCATCGCCATATGGGCGTAGTTAAAGGCGACCATCAGGTCCAGCGAGTCGGGCGCACCGGAGCGCATCAGGTAGGCCAGTTGCTGATAGATGATGTTCTCGCCGGTTAGCTCCCTGATCGTCTCACCGGTGACGAGTCCGATCCCGCCCAGCTTCCTGTGGCCATAGGCGTCGGCCTCCCCGCGCTCTATGATCTCGCCGCCCTCCATTCTCGCACCCTCGGAGATGGTCATCATGGCGTAGTTGCTGGGGTTGGCCTGTTTATCCTTCATCAGCAGATCGGCCAGCTTGCGGGGATCAAAGGGAACCTCGGAGATGATCGCGCGGTCCACACCGGCGAGATATGCTGCGATCAGGGAGGTTTCCCCGGAATGCCTGCCGAACAGTTCGACTACCGCGATACGCTCGTGGGAACCGGTGCTGGTACGCAGGTTGTTGATAAAATCAACGCTGCGCGTCACGGCAGTGCTGAAGCCGATGCAGTAATCCGTCCCGAAGACATCGTTGTCCATCGTCTTCGGGATGCCCATGATGCGTACTCCCTCACGGTGCAGCCGCTCGGCATAGCTCAGGGTGTCATCGCCGCCAATGGCGATGATCACATCCAGTCCCAGATGCTCAATCACCCTGAGCACATGCGCGGTGTAATCCTTCGGCTCCTGATCGGGAGACCAGTCATCACCGCGCAGATGTTCGGGCACTTCTTTGGGCCTGACGTGGCTGGGGTTGGTACGTGAGGTGTGTAGAAACGTCCCGCCCGTGCGGGCGATACGCCGGACGGCCATCTTGTCCAACTCGACGGCGCAGCGCCAGTTTTCTTTGTCGTCCTGGAGGTTATAGTTCAGCAACCCGGCCCAGCCCCGGCGGATGCCGAGAACAGTATGCCCCTCGTCTACGCCTCGATCAACGAGTGCCTTGATGCAGGGGTTGAGGCCCGGCACATCACCGCCACCTGTTAGAACACCGATCTTCATTGATTTAACCTCCTCCATTGTGGGGGGCAGTGCAAAATATACGCCTTCGACCTGCGGAAAGCCCGCCCGGGGACGGGCTGAATATAATAGATCCTGTCCCGGTCTCATTTTACCGCAGTTTTTGCTGGCCGGGGCATCGTGAGGGCGGGGGCGGATGGCAGAATGTGAACGTTTCTCAACTTCTCTCGATTGCCCTCGCTCACGGGCGATGCTATGATGAATCCGGAAAAGGGACTGCCCGATCGAGACATAGCAAAGGGAAAACGTATGACGGAGGGGTACGACTATCATTTTCTGATCCTTGCGCCCGGCCTGCAGGGGGCCTGGTTCTTTCAGGCTGCGCGGCAATACTGGCAGCGCTTCCAGCCCATTGTGACGGATGAGTGGGAATTGCTGGCGTATATTCCAGAGGAGGCGAAGGTAGCCGTGACGCTGCTCGCCCGCCCTGACACAGCCGAGTATGCGCGTGAGCAAATTGAGGCACAGCGTGAGGGAGTCACGTTAGATATGGTGGTGGCAAGCGACCTCCCCATGATGGAGACAATCCTTAACGCGCGGGCTGAATCCGGTCGGCCTTTCGGATAGGAGCAGAGCCATGAACTTCCGCGAGTACAGGTGGTTCAGGAACCCACGCGGGCTACATAACATCGGCGTTTTCCATCCTTTTCGCCTGGAACGTTACACTCGCCCCAGGATGGGCTGGGCCAAGATGGTCGTCGGGGGGAACGAGTACGTCAGTGCTGCCAGCCAACTGGCGGCCAACAACTGCATGACGATCATCCGCATCTTCCGGGAGAACATGGGAGCGATGCGCCCGCCCGATGTCTGGTATGAGAACTATCGCGAGTATATCAACAACGGCTGCTACTGGTTTGAACTGTACAACGAACCAAATCTGGAGGGCGAGTGGCCGCAGACAGGGCCGGGTGGCGGCCCTAACGTATTCGTCTCGTGGGACAACACCGAGGAAGTCATCAAGCCCCTGATGGACAACTGGATCGAATGGGCCGAGCGTGTGATCGATCTGGGAGGATATCCGGGATTTCCGGCGCTGGCCGATAGCGCCGATCACCGGCACGCCACCGTTTTCTGGCTTGACGCTTTCCTGCGCTATCTGCGGGAAAATCACAACACGCGCTTCCGGCGCGTGATCGCCAACGGCCTGTGGTGCGCCACGCACCCTTATCTGCACAACCACTTCTATCAGGAGCCGCCGGGCGGGCCGCCTCATGTGGCGAGGCCCTATTATCAGGAACGGGCCAACGAGCCCGGCTGGCACTTTGAGTACCCCTACGATCCTCTCCAGCAGTACCACGATCCGGGCCGGACGGTCTTCGGGGGCACGGAGCTGACCCCCTTCGGAGACCCCAACGGGTTGATCGCCAGCGGACAGGCGTTTCAGGAGTTGCTGAAGCGCTACTTCGACGCCGGGCCGGTTCCCGTCGTCGGCACGGAAGGTGGCATCTGGAAAATCCCCAAGCCTGACGATGAACCGCACCTGATTGACGATCGCTACCCGCCTTACAGCTACGAAAGCCACGCCGAAGCGACGATGGCAATGTGGCGCTGGATCGTCGAGAAGGGGCCGCCCTGGTTCTGGGGCGTGACGCTGTGGAACGAATCGGACTACTACGACATTCAGGGGACGGTGCTGGCGATTGATCGCATGGTGGCCGAGGAGCCACTCCTTAAAGAGGTTCCCGACATTGACACGGGCGGGGGCGTCGCGTGGGAACCGGGCGTGGACTTGCCGGGCGAGGAGCCGGAACCGACCCCCGGAGCCGGACCGGGGCCGGTTCGGGGCGAGCCGGATTACCACTGGTTGATCCTTGCGCCCGGCCTGCAGGCCGACTGGTTCTTCCTGGCGGCGCGTCGTTACTGGCAGACTTTCCGCCCAACCGTGCTGACCGACTGGCGGATGATCGAGCTGCTCCCCTCGGATAAGAGTCTGGCTGTCACCGTGCTGGCCCGCAGCGATACGATTGACTATATGAATGAGCGCGTCCGTGATGCTTATCCCAACGTGTTCTACGACCCGATCGTGTTCGACTCGCTGGCCGAGATGCAGGCTGAGCTGGATCGGCGGGCGACATATCAGCAGCGCTTCGGATAGGGCGAATATGCCAGCGCCCCCAGGGATGCGGCCATGAGCTGGATACTGCACATCACGACCCGCGAGCAATGGGAATCGGCCCGGAAAGCTGGCCTTTATCGCCCGGCCTCGCTGGATACGGAGGGGTTCATCCACTGCTCAACGCCGCAGCAGGTGATCAGAGTCGCCAACGCCTTTTACCGGGGACAGGAGGGGCTGGTGCTCCTCTGCATCGAGCCGGAGAAGGTCAAAGCTCCGATTCGCTACGAGGCCCCTGTGGAGGAAGACGCCGGCGGGGAAGAGCGCTTCCCTCACATTTACGGCCCCCTGAACGCGGATGCGGTCGTCAGGGTGATGGATTTCCCTCCGGGGGAGGATGGGACGTTCACCCTGCCGGGCGGGATCGCCTGAGCGCAGGCCTGTGCCGGTCGTCGTTGCGGACGATTTGCCGACGAGAAGTGCTATTCTTACGCGAGTTTGATAGAATCCAGAGCGGGGATAGGAGGATAATCCGGTTACCTGGAAGTGAATTTAACCGATCCGGCCCTGTTGAGTGCAGTCAGTGTGGCGCGTCGGAATCGCCACAGTTCGCAACGTTCGGGCTGATCGGGGTGATAAGTGGTTTAGTGAAGGAAAGCTATGAATCGATTTGACCGTTTCACAGAGCGTGCTCAGGATGCAACATCGCGGGCACTGGAGATACTCCAGCGCTACGGGCACACTCAGATTGACACAGAGCATATTATGCTGGCGCTGCTGGAGCAGCCGGACAGCGTCGTAACCCGCATTCTGGAGAACCTGGACGTAGATGTTGACCTGCTCAAGCAGCGGCTGGATGAAGACCTGCGGAACTCGCCCCGCGCTTCCGTCTATGGTGGCGGCCCCGGAGCGGGACAGGTGTTCATCACTCCACGGGTTAACCGGGTGATCGAGACCGCTCAGGAGGAAGCCCGCCGTCTGAACGATGAGTACATCTCGACGGAGCATATCTTTCTGGCGATTCTGGCGAACCGCAGCACGCCCTCGGCGCGTTTCCTGCGGGAGGCTGGCGTCACCCGCGAGCGGGTGATGGAGGTCATCCAGCAAATCCGGGGCGGGCAGCGCGTCACCGATCCGCAGGCCGAGAGCCGCTATCAGATTCTGGGGAAGTACGGGCGCGACCTGACGCGCATGGCCGCCGAGGGGAAGCTCGATCCGGTCATCGGGCGCGACGATGAGATTCTGCGTGTGATTCAGATCCTCTGCCGCCGCACCAAGAACAACCCCGTTCTGATCGGGGAGGCGGGAGTCGGCAAGAC
>DRKO01000251.1 GCA_011051745.1 Chloroflexota bacterium
CGCGCTTCCGGGTTCCCGCACGACTCAATCTGCATGACGGTGGCGAGCAGGTTGGGGTCCAGCCCGTATTTAACGCCCCACTTGATGAGTTCCTCACGCCAGTACTGAACGGAAGGGGTGAAGATAGGGGAGAGTTCGGGCTCCGGCACGGGCCGCCGACTGAGCGCCTCGTACAGGCCGGGGGCCTTGCCTTCCTCGGCCCTGCCCTCCCCCAGAAAGGGCGCAAGGCGAACGATCACGCTCTCTCCAGCCCACAGCGAACTCACCACCGCGAAGCCGAAGACCGCCATCGCGATGAAAAAGAGAATCTCCAGCCAGATCGCCCTCGGATGGCGTCGGGAGCGGCGGGGAGCTTTGTTCTTGAGCTTCTTATCTGTCTTCACGTATCAGGAAACCGTATCGGAAATGAGAACATTTGTTCAAGTCAACTCATCTGAATTCTAGCACGCCACTGCCTGCCGGTCAAGGCCGGAACCTATCAGATTCGTTATAGATTCCCCCTGCAAACGCGCTCTTCATCCGGGAGCGTCTGATTGCGCGGGTCTGTTACCGCATCAAATCAGCTTCTAAAGAGGGGACAGTGCCCGATTGCTCCCCCCACCCCTCGGCCTTATAATACGCCTGTCTTTGGATCAGACCAGCCAGACAAAGCAGAGGAATATGCGCCGGAGTCACAATCGCATAGGACGGGGGTCGCGCTACTGGTTGCCAGTAGTGATCCTTTACCTCTCCGCGTGTCTGCTGTACAACCTCTCCTTCCCGATTATGGAAGGCTCAGATGAGCCCTACCACTACGGGTATATCGAGCAACTCCGGCGGGGAGAGGGCTTCCCCGACCCCACCACAGCCCCCGACAATCTGGCAGAATACGAATCTTCACAGGCCCCTCTCTATTACATGACCGCCGCCGCCGTGCTGCGCCTGTTCCCCAACCTCCCCGACTGGGACGGCGAGGTAAAGCTAAACCGCTGGTTCGGGGGTCAGCCCGTCGGGCCGGACAACAAAAACATTTTCCTGCACGATCTGGACGATCCGGAGGAATGGTTTCAGGGGGTCGGGCGGGGTGTGCGCGTGGCCCGCTCTGTGGCAATGGCCTACGGGCTGGTCGGGGTACTGGCCGCCTACCTGTTGACCCGCGAAATCACCGAAGGGGTTTCCTGGCTTCCGGCGCTGGCGGCGGCACTGGTGGCCTTCAACCCCCAGTTTATTCAGATCAGCGCCGTGGTGGAAAACGACACGGCGGCAGCGGCTTTCGTGGGACTGACGCTCTGGAGGCTGGCCCGGATCGTCAGGCGACGCCCCGCCGCGCTGAGGGAATACGCCCTCGCGGGGTTGTTCGCCGGGCTGGCGACGATCAGCAAAAGCAGTGCCCTGACCACCTTGCCGCTTCTCCTGTTCGGGCTAGTGCTGGCATGGTGGACAGATCGGAAGAGCAACCGCCCCGCCCCGCGGTCAGTCTGGGCCACGCGAGCCCTCGCGCTGTTCGGGACGGCGGCCCTCTCCGGCGGCTGGTGGTATGTGCGCAACGCCGTGCTGTATCAGGACCCATTGCGCAGCAGCGCTTATGAGCATTACCCCTGGATGTATCCCGAACTGCGCAAACTCCGGGAGCTGATCCCGGACCTCCCGCGTAGCCTGCTCTCCTACTGGGCCGATCTGGGCTACAGCGGCGATCTGCGCCCCGGCGCGGTGTTTTACGTCGGCGCGTGGGCGATCGTGATCCTCTCCCTCATCGGTCTGGGCCGCTGGATGTGGGACAACCGCGCCCCCGGCAGGCCGGAACAGGGCAGCCGGGGGTTGCAGTCGTGGACATCGCTCCTGCTGATCGCCGCCCTTGGAGTGATGACGGTTGTCATGTACATTCGCCTGCAACAGACCTTCGCCTTTGCATGGGGACGGCATCTGTTGCCGGGCGTGACGGCGTTCGCCACGCTGATGGCGATCGGGCTGTATCATCTCTGGCCCCGCCGCTTCATCGGGCAGGCCGCGACCGCCTTTCTAATGGCCTACGCGCTCTTCATCCCTGCGCTGGTCGTGCTTCCGGCCTACCTGCCGCCCCGTGTCGCCAGAGTGCCACCTCTGCTTGAAAGGCTGGACTGGCAATACGGAGATGTCGTCCGGCTGCTCGGCTACGACCTCGACTCACGTACCCTCGTCGCCGGGCAGGATCGGTACGTCACCCTCTGCTGGGAAACGCTCACCAGGCCGGAGATTGACTACGCTTTCGCGCTGCACTTCGTGGGGCCGGAAAACCGGCTCGTCGGGGCCCGCGATTCCTATCACGGGCTGGGCCGCTATCCCTCCTCGGCATGGCGGGCAGGCGATCTGTTTTGTGACGAGGTGCGGGGGGGGGTCAGCCCCGATCTGGAACCGGCGCAGATCTACCAGATCGAGATCAGCGTCTACGATCCGGATACACTGGCAAGGCTGCCGGTATATGATGCCAGTGGCGCAGAGGCTCCCCCCTTTGCGGGCTGGCTCAAATCCGCGTCACAGGCAGAGATTCCCCCCACCGCCACCCCTGCAAACGTGATATTCGGAGACACAATCGCCCTGCGCGGCTATGATCTTGAGGCAAACGCCATAACGCTATACTGGGAAGCTCTGACCGCTCCCCGCGAAGACCTGACCGTGTTTATCCACGTGGTTGATGCGGAGGGGAATATCGTCGCTCAGGGCGATGGACTGCCCGGACAGGGGCGCTATCCCACCTGGGCATGGGATGCGGGCGAGGTCATCGCCGATGAGCACCCGCTGGAGCGTCCCCCGACGGCGCACAGGATTTATGTCGGGCTGTATCGGGCCGCCACAGGCGAGCGACTGCCTGCCATAGAAGACGGCCAGCGCCTGCCCGATGACGCAGCCGGGATCAACGCTCACACCCCGTAGCTCGCTCCATCCGGTCCTGCCCGCCTCGACTGCCGTCACTCCCCCCGCCCGTCACCCGACGACCTGCCCCCTGCCCCTTCCCACCCGCCTCCGGTTGCCCGCACCTTGCAAGGAAGAGTACAATCTTTATAAGGACACCCCCCATCGGCCAACTCGGGGGTCACAGATACAGGGCGGGCCAGCGACCAGACCGCAGAGAAAGCGAGGGAGCGGTGGAACTGATCAAACTGTTACGCAGAGTCGAGATATTCACCGGGCTGACCGAAGAGCAGCTCGCAAAGCTCGCATCGGTGTTCGAGGAGCGCACCCTCCAGAAAGACGAGGTACTCTTCCTGCAGGGGGACATAGGAGACGCTCTCTATCTGGTTCAGGAAGGTTTCGTCGTGGTCATCCTTGAGTCGAGCGGGAGGTCCAGCGGACGCACTCTGATCCAGCTTGGGCCGGGCCAATCGGTGGGGGAGATGGCCCTCGTGGATCGGGGTCCGCGTTCAGCCACGGTACGCGCCGTCGCCGACGGTACACGGGTGGCCCGTATCTCGTTCGAGGCATTCGAGGCGCTGTGTGAGGAAGAGCCGGAGATCGGCTATCGTGTCATGCGCAACATCGCCGCCGATCTGTCTTTCAAGCTCCGGCATCAGCACCTCCAGAATCAGTAAAGCCCGCAATACGGCCAGCCGCACGCTGGCATCCTTGGGGTAAGCCTTTCGGAGGGCTCAAGCTCAGGAAGGCTCACACCATGAGAGGGAAGGACGTGGGGAAATGATCTACAAGGTGAGCTACGTGGTGCTTGGTGGTGAGCACCCCGGCGCAATCGCTAACACAGATACCCCTCCTCAGGTCGGCGATCGGGTCCAGCTGGGAGAAAAGACTTTTGAGATCATCGAAGTGCTGGAACTGACCCCGCCACGAGGTGAATTCTGCTTCCTGCATGCCACCTGCAAGCTCGTTGAGAATCAGGGAGAGGCCGCCTGATGCCTTATGAACTCACGTGGCTGGACGGGCGTCCGCGCATTCTCTCCCTGCGCCTCTTCGATCCTTTCGGGCAGGATGAGATCAACAGCCTGCGCAGCGCTCTGAAGCCCGTTCTGGCGGAGCCCCCTCCCCTGTTCGTCCTGCTTGAGATCGAGACTCGCAACACCACCGATCTCATCAATCAGGCGATGGCATCCGGGGACGATGGCGACTCCGTCTCAGGCGTGCTCTCCGACCTTGCGCCTCATCTGGAGAGCTCCCGGCTGGCGATTGTAGGGGGCGGAGCGCCTGTGAAAGCGATGATCGGCCTCTACAGGTACGTTATAGGCCAGCAGGATGATCTGGTGCGTGTCTTCGCGGGGAAGCAGCAGGCCCTGGAGTGGTTACGAGAACAGGCCGGACAGGCGGAGTGACCACGCAGGCCCCTGAACGGGTCCCGCCCCCTCTGGAGGATCACCGCTCAAGCTGGATTTCCATAAAGTCCTCGCACAGGAAAACCGGACCCTCGAACGTGGCGGCGGCGTCCCCCACCAGATGTTCGGTGCTTGCCTTCCAGACCGGGTAATGAATTAACCCCAGTCGCCCGACGCCCGCCTGCCGCGCTATCATGCCTGCCTGGGCCGCGCTTGAGTGGCCGAGCGGCTCATCGCCGGTGGCCTCATGGATCAGGAGGTCCGCGCCCTGAGCCAGCCGGATCGTCTCCGGGCAGGGGATGGTGTCGGACGAATAGGCAAACACAAAGCCGGTTTCCTTAACCAGCACCCGCAACCCGATGGTGGGCACATAATGGCGCACCGGCGAGGCGGTGATCCGGAAGTCCTCGTTGTCGAGCGCCAGAACCCCCTCGCGCTCCGGCAGATGGTGGAAAGCAACCGGAAAAAACCCCGCCCATTCTTCCCAGTGGTAGGCCGTCATCAGGTCTTCCACCCGCTGCAGGCAATGATGCAACCCCGCAACCCGCAGCGCGGATGTCCTTCCCATCAGCCAGGAAGACATCAGCAGCCCCGGAAACGCCCCCACATGATCCGGGTGAAAGTGTGTCAGAATGACGTCCGTCAGTTCCTCTATCCCGACCCCGATCCGGTGCAGGCTGACCAGCGGCAGGCCCGCACAGTCAATCAGGATCGCCCCGTTCCTTCCCTGGAGGAGCATATGGGAATTCTGATGCTCGGCGTCGGGGACGGCGGAAGCAGAACCGAGGATGACGAGTCTAGGCATTGGTTGGGTGTCCTCTCATCAGCCGCTACAGACCTCCTGCGACCAGGGTCATAACCCGGGGGGTCACATTAATCTCAACAAAGGCGGCCAGCACCAGCAGAGGGAGAATCAATGTCAGCCACAGGCGTGTGGCATCGGCCAGCGCCTCCATCCAGCCCTCACCAACGGTTTTGCCCGGCGGCGGGGCAAGCACGCTGGCCCCCAGACGCAGGGCCGCCGCGCCGGCCAGAATCACGGCGGGGATTTCCAGCAGGCTGTGAGGGATCACCGCCGCCCAGGGCGTCAGGGGATCGATCCCGGCGGCGACCATCTGCGTGACCAGAAACCCCACCAGCGCGACCGGAAGCATCAGGATCAGCACCGCGATCACGCCGAAGGAGAAAACCGCCAGTCCGGAGGCAATCGCAAGCGCACGCACATTCTGGAACAGCACGCGCAGCGTCCCCCGCGTACCGACCAGCCCGACCTGCGCCATCATCTCCTGAAAGTCCTCCAGCCAGCTTTCCGTATAGAAAAAGTCAGCCGGGATGACGTAAATATGAGCGTACCGCTGACCGAGGAAGTAAGCAGCCACCACCGCGATGATGACAACGAGTAACGCGCCCTTCATGCGGCCAACAGCGCCCAGCACCTCTTCGCGATACCATCGCCAGACGGAGCGCCTCGGCCCTCCGGCGCGGCGGGCCAGCGTAAGGATAACCCATTTTCTGAGGCCTGCGATCAGGTTGAACTCGTCTATCTCGCGGCCCAGCAGCTCCTCCCGGTTGAAGATGCGAACGCCCATCCGAACCAGCACAACATCCAGAACCAGCAAGCCGAGCATGATCAGCCACAGAACCGTATAGTTGGCCCAGAACATGATC
>DRKO01000252.1 GCA_011051745.1 Chloroflexota bacterium
CCCTGATGTGCGCGAGGGGATCACAATCGGCGGGCTGGGTATTCTGCGTCCGGTTAACCTGATCGAAGTGGTGCGCCAGCAGCCGGGGGCGCCGCCCTCCCAGCAGGCAGGTTCGCCGGGCATCCCGCCCAGCGAAGACCCCGACGCCAACGAGCCCAACAACGACTTTGCCCAGGCGACCGGCCCCCTCTCGCCCGGCCAGACGGTGACCGGCTATATCTCATGGGAGAACGATCTGGATTTCTTTTACATCACGCCCCGCACCACCCAGCCGATCACGATCAGCCTGACGGGGATCCCCCCCAGCACGGATTATGACCTGTATCTGGTTGATGCGGAGAACAACATCGTTGCCCTTTCGGACAGCGTCACGCCTCAGGAGTTTATCGAATACTCGCCGCTGGCCGCCGGGACATACTGGATTGTGGTGGCCCCCTACAGCGGGGCGAGCATCAGCACGCCTTATACGCTCTCCGTGAGCTATGATGGCGGCGGGGTCGCCGGGGGTGGTGACAGAAGCACGGGTACAGGGGTTCGTGTGTTCGGTCAGGCCGTTGACGGCAACACTCGCACGCCTTTACCGGGAGGTGTGTTCGGCATCCTGCGGCCGGGCGTCACCTGTAACCGGTTCTTCAGCGCTTCGGAGCTTGATCTCAGTCTGGTGCTTGCCTCTGCGGAGACGGATGGTAGCGGATATTTTGAACTGAACGGTATCCCCACCGGTGCGAGTTATGCCGCCTTCTTCATCTATCGCTCGGATTACGTCTGTGAGAACGACTGGCTGGTTCTGTCGGGGAATGCGACGGATACTGACCTCGGCGTGATCCAGATGACGTTTAACTGAATGTGGGCGCGGTGTTGACTTGCAACAGCCGGGTATGCTACAATGCCCGGCAACGTGAAGAATAGCGCAAATCCGGCGAGTTGATCGTGTTTTACTGCGTGCTTTCTGGGCGTCCTGATCGAAATACGGGCCACAATAATCCCCCGGAGGGTGGGCGCATCCTGATGTCTGCCAGATCGCGCTGATCGAACGCTTGCCAGACAGATTGCCGCCCGCTTCAAACGACGGGCGGCTTTTTTACTCGCACAGGCGGAAACTCTGCTGAGGCGAACCCTTACAACCCTTTGAATTCCAGAAGACCTTGATTTACTTCGATCCGGAGGCGGAGAAGATACAATGCTGAAAACACATACCTGCGGAGAACTGCGCACCGGGCATGCAGGGCAGAGAGTAACGCTCGCCGGATGGGTCAACCGGCGGCGCGAGCATGGAGGGCTGATCTTCATTGATCTGCGTGATCGGTGGGGGATCACCCAGGTAGTCGTGGATGCCAGCCGGACGCCTGAGGCGCATGCGCTCGCCCTCCGCGTTCGGGGGGAGTATGTCCTGCAGGTGGAGGGGGTCGTTCAGGTCCGTGCGCCGGAAGCCGTAAACCCCGATATGCCGACCGGGGAGATCGAGGTTCAGGCAGAGCGAATTACAATCCTGAACCCCGCCAGAACCCCGCCGATTGAGATCGCGGGTGAGCACGAGGCGAACGAGGAAGTCCGAATGCGCTATCGTTATCTGGACCTGCGCCGCGCCCGGATGCAGCGCAACCTGATCCTGCGCCATCAGGTAACGCTCTATATCCGCAATTTCCTCAGCGAGCGCGGCTTCGTTGAGATCGAGACGCCGATCCTGTTCAAGAGCACGCCGGAGGGTGCGCGGGATTATCTGGTTCCCAGCCGTCTGCACCCCGGCAAGTTTTACGCGCTGCCGCAAAGCCCCCAGCAGTTGAAGCAGTTGTTGATGGTGGCAGGGTATGAGCGTTACTTCCAGATCGCGCGTTGCTTCCGGGACGAGGATCAGCGCGGGGATCGCCAGCCGGAGTTCACCCAGCTTGACCTGGAAATGAGCTTCGTGGAGCGCGAGGACATCCTTAATCTGATCGAGGAACTGATGACCCGGCTGATCGAGGATGTCTCTGATAAGCGATTGGTAACCAGGCCCTTCCCCCGCCTGAGCTATGCGGAAGCTCTGGAGCGGTTCGGCACAGACCGGCCCGATGTACGCTTCGGCCTTGAATTAACCGATGTCAGCGACATTGTGGCCCGCAGCGAGTTTCGCGTCTTCACCGGCACGGTCGAGGCGGGAGGGAAGGTGCGGGCGCTCGTTGCGCCGGGGTGTGCGGAATACAGCCGCCGCCAGATCGGCGAGCTGGAGGACATCGCCAGGGACGCCGGAGCGAAGGGTCTGGCGACAGTTGCCGTTCGGGCGGATGGCACTCTGCGCTCTCCGCTCGCCAAGTTCTTCAGTGAGGACGTGATGGCGGAACTCATCGCGGCGGTCGAGGCCACCCCCGGCGATCTGATCCTGATGGTCGCCGATACGCCCTCCCTCGTGAACGAGGCGCTTTCTGCCCTGCGGGTTGAGCTTGCCCGCCGTCTCAATCTGGTTGATCCGGACGAGATGAGTTTCTGCTGGATCCTTGATTTCCCCCTGTTTGAGTGGAACGAGGAGGAGAATCGCTGGGATCCCTCCCATCACATGTTTACGTCTCCCCGGCCTGAGGATACCCCTCTGCTGGATACCGACCCCGGCGCGGTGCTCAGCCAGCAGTACGATCTGGTCTGCAACGGCTACGAGGTAGCGGGCGGGAGTATCCGGATTCACAATCGGGAGATTCAGGAGAAGGTCTTTGCCCTCATCGGGCTGGATGTTGAGGATGCCAGAGAGCGTTTCGGGCATCTTCTGGACGCCTTTGAATACGGTGCGCCCCCTCATGGAGGCATCGCTGCTGGGCTTGATCGGCTGGTTATGCTGATGGCCGGTGAGCCGAACATCCGGGAGGTGATCGCCTTCCCCAAGACGCAGCGAGCCGCCGACCTGATGGCCTCGGCCCCCAGCGAAGTTGACCCGGAGCAACTGGAGGAGTTGCACATCTGCATCTGCCTCGATAAGAAGCCTGCCGGATCGGGGAAGGGTTCCTGAGGGGCTATTTTTTGCGGCCCTCTGAGGCATGTGGTATAACTCAAGCGGAAAGTCCTGTCAGTGCGCCTCGGTTGTAGCTCTTGAGCCAACACCGAGAACAAAGGGAGCTGGCGTCTGACCGGGAAATGCGCGGCGCTTATGCGCCACCGCTGACCCGGCAGCCCCGCACCCACCTGCGAATAGCAGGTTCAAGAATGCCCTGAGGCGCATGGCAGGGCTTTTTTCTGTGCTCTGCGCTTCGCCGAATCCCCGCGTCAGGGGAGCCTGCCCGTCCGATCACTAAGTGTCAACCGAACACGAATCCTTGCGCCGGTTTGTCGGATATGCTAATCTTCGATAGGTGCAGCCATACAATGCTCTCAGGGTAAAGGGTGCATTCTGGATTGCGCATTTAAACAACCGTTGTTGTTTAATGCCTTCGGCCCCCGATTTGCGTATGGGCGAGCCAGCGCAGATTTGCGAGGGGTTGGGAGGTCTTTGGGGAAAATGGGGGGCGCTGAATCCGGAATCCCCGCTTTTCCGCTCGGTTGAGACTCATAGTAATGCACATAACAGCGTATGCTCCGTGAGCGAGTTGCCAGCAACATATTTGTCTTCACCAGTGAGCTATATGCCCAGGTGACCGCTGGCGCGGTCATCACGTCCGCCGGGGCCATCGTGATTGACACGCTGGCCTTCCCTTCGGAAACACGCCAGATCGTCCAGTTCATCGAAGAACGGCATGGTGTTCCTATTCGCTACGTCGTCAACACCCACTACCACGCCGATCATACGTATGGAACCTGCCTGTTTAGAGGCGCGCGGGTGGTAGGGCATCGTCTGTGCTACGATCTGCTGAACACGCGCGGGCGGGAGGCGCTGGAAGCCTCCCGCAGGACTTCCCGCGAGATGGCGGATATTTACCTGCGCCTGCCCGATATCGTCTTCGATAAGGGAACGATGAACCTCCATCTGGGAGGGACGACGCTCAAGATGTGGCATACGCCCGGACACAGCCCGGACGGGATCGTATGTCTGGTTGAAGAAGAGCGCATCCTGTTTGCTTCCGACACGCTCATGCCGATCCCTTTCTTCGCCGATGGAAGCTGGGAGGACTTTGTCGCCACGCTGGAGAGCCTGCTGGATGAGTCGTTCGAAGGCGTCGTACAGGGTCACGGTGAAGTGATCCTGCGGGGCGAGGTGCGCTCCAGGATCGAGGACGATCTCCACTATCTTTACACGCTGCGGGCCAGAGTTGAGGAGCTGGTTGTAAAAGGCAAGGGCCCGGAAGCGCTGGCCTCAATTGGCATTGAGGAGTGCGGGAAGAGCCGCATCCCCCTGAACGGCCTGCCCGTGCAACTGCATCAGGCCAACGCCGAGGCGCTTTACTGGGCGCTCAAACGTGAGCGTTACCCCGAAACCGGGTCCTTTGCCCGCTCCTGATCCCTCAGACAGGCGGCCAGGGGTAGTTCGGGCCGGGGCCGGGCTGCGGGAAAACCCCCGATTCGAGCAACGCATCTATCCGGTTGCCCAGCGCCTCGACCTCTGCCGGGGTGAGAAGCTCACAGAGAGCCCCGTGTAGGTCGCCGCCGCCGAGCTTCCCGCGTAGCTGCTGTACGTCCTCCAGCAGCGCGGGCGGGATACTCTGCCCCTGAAAGTCCCAGATCACGGTGCGCAGTTTAGGCTCCGCGTGGAAGCAGATACCATGATCAATAGCCCATATCTGCCCCTTCTCATCCAGCAGGCAGTGTCCCCCTTTTCGGTCGGCGTTGTTGACGATGTGGTCGAACAGTGCAATGCGTCGGAACTGGGCCTGATGGGTCAGGGCAAGAG
>DRKO01000253.1 GCA_011051745.1 Chloroflexota bacterium
GAACGCACCGGAAAGTTCCTCAAAGGCATCTGTGAGCGAGGCAGCAGCAAATACGATCACTTCGTCTCCGGCCCCTGAGGGGGTACCGGCTCCGCATCCGGCCAGCGTCAGCAACATGACGACTGATAAGAAGAGACTTCCGGCTGCTTCTCGCACTCTTTTCTCTGTCCTTCTTTCCCGCTTCAGCGTTGTTCCGGTTCGTGTCCGGGCGACGGGATTATATCACCCCTTCTCCCCTCTGTGCGACGAAGGGCGAGTCTGTGACCGGCTATCGGCCAGAACCTGCCCCTGCGATGGACCTTCCCCAGAATAAAACCCCGCCGTTGTGGGCGGGGTTTGTTTTCGTGTCAGCGGGCCGTGCGGCCCGTTACGTCGTGATCAGATCGTCCAGCCCTTCCTCTGCCCATACGATTCGCTCTCCCTTGCGGCGGCGGGCCGGAATGACACACAGCCAGCCGAGCGGTTCATCGCCCGTGTTCGCGATCTGGTGAGGCTCCTCAGGCGGGATGTAGATCACATCCCCCTGTGCGATCTCGTGGGGCTTGCCGCTCAGGATCACCTGCCCGCGACCGCGCAGGATCACGATCCCGTGATCGTGGGGGTGATGCTCCTCGCGGGAATGTCCCCCCGGTTCCAGTTCATAGTAGCGGATGGCGAAGTTCTCGGCTCCCTCAGCCTTGCCGATCAGCCACGTTTCGGTGGCGTGCTTCGACGCGCCTTCCCCGTAGTGGCGGAAGCGTGCGCCCTTCCAGCGAAACGTCTCGCCCCAGCGACCGGTAAACCTGTGAATCACACCCATGAGGGCACTCCCTGTGTCGTTATAGCAGGATGGTGGAGGGCATTTCGAGTGCCTGCCGCAGTGTGGCGAGGAACCCGGCTGCCATCGCGCCGTCCAGCACCCGGTGATCGGCGGAGAGCGTGATCGTCATCATCGGACGGGCAACCGGCTGATCGTTCTCGTCGGGCACAAACCGCTTCGCGATCCGCCCCACCGCCAGAATGGCGACCTCCGGCGGGTTGATGATGGCCGTGAAGTGATCAACCCCGAACATCCCCAGGTTGGAGATGGTGAAGGTTCCGCCCGTCAGGTCATCGGGGCGCAGACGACCTTCACGCGCCCGGCGGGCCAGATCGGCTACCTCTGCGCCGATCTGCATCAAACCCTTCTGATCGGCCTGATGCACCACCGGCACGATCAGGCCCTCCTCCAGCGCGACCGCCACGCCGATATTGACCTCGTTCTGTACGAGGATGCGCTCCCCGTCGAAGTGGCTGTTCACCATCGGGTGCTGACGCAGCGCCCAGGCGCAGGCTTTGACCAGCACCGCCGTCATCGAGATGCGGGGCTGTCCCTCCGCGATGCGCTGGTTGGCGTACTCGCGGAAGGCAATCGCCTCGCTCATGTCCACATCGAGCGTAAACATGATGTGCGGGGCCTGCTGAGCGCTGGTCTGCATCCGCTCGGCGATGGTCTTGCGCATCCCTTCCAGCGGGATCACGACCGGCCCGGCTGATATACCCGCCGGAGCAGGGGGCGGGGCGGGCGCTTCTACGGCCAGCCTCTCGACGGCGGCCAGCACGTCCGCTTCCTGAACCCGCCCGCGCGGACCGCTCCCCGGCACGGTTGAGAGGTCAATCCCGTGCTCCCGCGCCACCCGCCGCGCGGCAGGCGTCGCCCGACGCTTGCCGTCCTCCGGCGGAGCGCCGCGCTCGGCCAGATAGCGCTCGACATCCTCGCGCGTGATCTTGCCTCCCGGGCCGCTGCCGGGCACGGCGGCCAGATCAACGCCCTTCGCCTCGGCGATGCGCTGGGCGACCGGCGTGGCGCTGACCGCTCGCCGCTCCGCGACCGGCGGAGCTTCCTTCGCCGCCGGGGCAGGGGGTGCTGCTGCAGCGACCTTCTCTTCCGGCTCCGGCGCTTCCTCGCCCTCGGCCAGAATATAGGCGATGACCTCCGTCACCGGCACGGTCTCTCCCTCCTGATAGCGTATCCCTCCCAGGATGCCGTCGGCGGGAGCTTCGACCTCCATATTGATCTTGTCGGTCGTCACCTCGACGATCGGATCGCCCTTCTCGACCCGGTCGCCTTCTTTCTTGAGCCACTGGACGATTGTGGACTCTTCCTGTGTGAAGCCGAACTTCGGCATGATAATCGGTTTAGCCAAGGCGCTCCCCCTTAGTATTCGCCGCGTACCAGTTTACGAGCCTCTTCCACGATGTTCTCAACCTGAGGCACGGTGTGGTATTCCAGGGTGCGGTTGTAAGGAATCGGGATATCCAGCCCTGCCAGGCGGCGGATGGGGGCGTCCAGATAGTCAAACGCCTCACTGGCCGCGATGCGGGCCACGATCTCGCCGCCGTAACCGCCGGTGGTGGGGGCCTCGTGCACGACCAGCGCCTTCCCGGTTTTGATCACCGACTCGATGATCGGTCTGTCATCCAGCGGAGAGAGGGTGCGTGGGTCCACGACCTCGATCTCGATCCCCTCCTCGCTCAATTGCTCGGCGGCCTGCAGGGCACGCTGAACCATCACGGAGGTGGCGACAACGGTCAGATCGCGGCCCTCCCGTGCCACGTGGGACTGGCTGAGTGGAATCTGATACATCTCCTCCGGGACGTGCGCTTTTGTCTTGTAGAGCAGCTTGTGCTCCACGAAGATGACGGGGTTATCGTCGTAAATGGCCGAGAGCAACAGCCCCTTCGCGTCGTAGGCGTTGCTGGGCATCACGACTTTCAGCCCCGGCACATGCACAAACCAGTTTTCGAGCGTCTCACTGTGCTGGGCGGCTGCGCCGGTTCCGGAGCCGCCGGGCGTCCGCAGCACAAAGGGGACTTTCGCCTTGCCGCCGAACATGAAGCGCAGTTTGGCTGCCTGAAGAACCAGTTGCTCCATCGAAAGGGTGATGAAGTCCATGAACTGGATTTCGCCGATCGGGCGCATGCCGGTCAGCGCGGCCCCGATGCACGATCCGGCTATCGCAGCTTCCGAGATCGGGGTGTCGCGCACTCGCTCCGGCCCGAACTCGTCCACCAGCCCGGCGGTCACGCCAAACGCGCCCCCGTAGACGCCAATATCCTCCCCGATCAGGAAGATGCTATCGTCCTTCTCCATCGCCTGGCGCATGGCTTCCCGGAGGGCTTCGGCATAGGTAAGCTCTCGCACCGCGCCCTCCGCTTCCTTTTCGTTGTGCTTTTCGCTAAGCATAGACACCGTCCATAATGGTTGACACATCAGGCTCAGGGCTGTTCTCGGCAAACTCGACCGCATCTTCGATGCGCTGGTAGGCCTCATCATGGATGGCCTGGACATCCTCCTGCGTGATGATCCCGGCCTCGATCAGGCGGTTGGCATAGCGCGGGATCGGGTCCCTGGCCTGCCACTCTTTGACTTCCTCGCGTGTGCGATAAAGCTGGCGGTCGCTCTTGGAATGTCCGCGCCAGCGATAGGTCACGCTCTCAACCAGGGTCGGGCCTTCGCCTGCCCGCGCCCGTTCGGCGGCCTCGGAGATAGCCTCGTAGACGGCCAGCAGATCGTTGCCGTCCACTGTGACGCCGGGGATGTTGTAGGCGCAGGCCCGCTCGCTGATGTGCTCGACCTTGAAGGCCCGCTTAACCGACATGGACATCGCGTACTGGTTGTTTTCGCACATATAGATAATGGGCAGGTTCCAGATCGAGGCCATGTTCAGCGATTCGTGGAAGGCCCCCTCGTTGGCCGCCCCGTCGCCGAAGATCACCAGGCAGACCTGATCCGTCTGGCGCAGGTGAATGCTCAGCCCGACGCCGACGGCGATGGGAATCCCGCCGCCCACGATGCCGTTTGCGCCCAGGTTGTTGCGCTCCACGTCGGCGATGTGCATCGAACCGCCTCGCCCCCGGCAATAGCCCGTCTCCTTCCCCAGAAACTCGGCCATCATGAAGTTCACATTGCCGCCCCAGGCGATGCAGTGACCGTGCCCCCGATGGTGGTTCAACAGGTAGTCGTAGCCGCTGCGCACAGCGTTCGAGGCTCCGGTTGCGCTCCCCTCCTGCCCGATTGAGAGGTGCATTGTTCCGTGCACTTTTCCAAGCGCGTACAGTTCTTCTGCTTTTTCCTCAAAGGCGCGGATGAGATACATCGTCTCCAGCATCTCACGCGCCTTCTCGTGCCCGATGGCAGCCAGCAACTCTCTGGCTCGATCCGGTGTGATGGATTGGATTGCTTCGCTCATCAGCCTGGAATTCCTTTCCACGTCTAATAAATAATGCAAACCCTTACGAGGAGTTTGAAATCCACGAAACGAGTTCGTGGGAAACGGGAAGTTTCTCAACGTTCAGGAAGCGACGGGAGGCTCTGAACTCCGCGCTCTTGCGCAGAGAAACTCACCCCGACTGTGCTTCTCCCGTCGGCTTGCGAGGATTGAGAACGTATCCCCCGACTATCTCCGCAGCCACGCAGAGACTCTCTATCCGGCTATTCAGGTTGGAAATCCGCCTGCCTCCGTTCGCGGGCAGGATGGGCGGCCTCAGGCGACGCCGGGCCGCAGGGGCGAGGGTAAGGGTTGGTCGAAACCGCCCCCCGTGCACCTCGCCCCTCATCGCTGCACGACCCCGCCGCTGGTAAGAGCGCAGCATATGTGCGCTCTCCTTCGGCTGGATTGGTCGTCATCCCTGTGCGCCGTTACTTTTGATCGAGCGCCAGCACCTGCTGAGCGGTTATATCGTCCGTGACGAGAACGTTCACCAGCCCGGCCCTGACAGCCCCCAGAATGGCCGGAACTTTTGTGTCGCCGGCTGCGACCCCCAGCACGAAGGGGATCCGCCGCAGCACATAAGCCTGAATGCCGACTATGCGCTGCGTGATGGGGATGTCGAGTACGTGCCCCTGAACGTCAAAGTGGATGCCGCACACATCGCCCACCGCGCCGGTGGCCGCCACCTCGGAGATTTCCTCCGCCGTCATATAACCTGCCCGAACCAGGCTCGACATCTCCGGGTTCGTTGTGCCGATGCCGACGATTGCCAGGTCCACATCGCGGGCCTGCTCAAGAACGTTGCGCATGCGGCTGTCGCGGAGCAGCGCGTTGCGCACCGCTTCGGTGTCTACTATCAGGGGGGCGGAGAGCGTTTGATAGCGCCCGCCGAAGAGCCGGGCAAGCCAGCGGGCCAGCTCCGGCCCGTCAATGCGCGGGTCTTCCGTATCCAGTGCCCCGATCAACTGGACAACCCGGATGTGAGGGGCGTGGCGCGGGCGCAGCGCGTTAACGACCTCGTAAACCGCCGTGCCCCACGAGATTCCCAGCACGGTCTCCTCACGGATGTGCTGCTCGACCAGCCGGGCGGCCAGCCTGCCCAGCCGGGCGAGTGTCTCCGAGTATGAGGAGATGTGCCGGACCAGAACGCGGGC
>DRKO01000254.1 GCA_011051745.1 Chloroflexota bacterium
AGCACATGCCCTCGACCAGAGCGGGATCGCCGTTTTGCAGGAACTTTATCTGTACCGCGAACAGCAGGCGCGGCGGCGCGATCTACCCGTCTTCAAAGTGATGGGCGATCAAACGCTGCTTAAACTGGCCGAGCGGCGCCCTCCTTCCCTGCGGGAGATGCGGCGTATCCCCGGCCTGACGGAAGGCCAGATTCAGCGATACGGAGTCGGCATTCTGCGGGCCATCCGGCGCGGGCTCACCGCCCCGCCTCCGCCCCCGCCCGCCCGTAACGGCCAGCACCCCGGGCAGGCCGTTCTGCGGCGCTTCGACGCGCTCCATGCATGGCGCAAGGAACGGGCCGCCCGGCGCGGCGTCCCCTCCGACATTGTGATGTCCAAAGAGACGCTGTGGGAGCTGGCCCGCGCCGCGCCGCGCACCCGCCATGAACTGGAGGCCCTCCATCTGCTCGGCCCCTGGCGGCTCAAGACATACGGAGACGAGGTGTTGCGCGTGCTGGCCGAAGCTGACGGCTCCGAGAGGCACGCCTACTGATACTCGAAAGGAGTGGTTGAGATGCGGATCACTTTCCACGGAGCGGCCCGCACCGTCACCGGTTCCCAGCATTTAGTAGAGGTTAACGGGCAGCGCATCCTGCTGGACTGCGGACTTTATCAGGGCAGGCGTAAAGAGAGCTACAAACGTAACCTCAACCTGCCGTTTGATGCGGGCAAGATTGACGTGATGGTACTTTCCCACGCACATATTGACCACTCCGGCAACATCCCCAATCTGGTGAAAAGCGGCTTCGAGGGCGATATCGTGTGCACGTTCGCGACGCGCGATCTCTGCGCCGCGATGCTGCGGGACAGCGGGCACATCCAGGAAAGCGATATCGAGTACCTCAACAAGAAACGCCGGAAACGGGGGGAACCGCTCCTCGAACCGATCTACACCGAAGAGGACGCGATCCACTCGCTGAAATACTTCCTGGGGATCAGCTATGAGCGGCCTTACAGGTTAGCCCCCGGCATCACCCTTTCCTTCTACGATGCGGGGCATATGCTCGGCTCGGCGATTGTGGTTCTGGACATCGAGGACGGAGAGGCAAAGAAGGATACCCGTCTGGTCTTCTCCGGCGATCTGGGGCGCACCGGAAACGCCCTGCTGCGCGATCTGACCTTTCTGGACGCCGCCGATCTGCTTATCATGGAGAGCACCTACGGCGGACGCCAGCACCCTCCGCTGGAGGAATCGGAGAAGGATCTCAGACGGATCATTGTCCAGACCTACCGGCGGGGCGGCAAAGTGATCATCCCGGCCTTTGCAGTGGGCCGCACCCAGCAACTGGTGTATACGCTGAACAAGCTCTACCACGCCCGCGATATCCCGGATATTCCGGTCTTTGTGGACAGCCCGTTAGCGGTCAACGTGACGGACATCTTCCGGCTGCACCCCGATGCCTTCAACGCGGAGGTGATGCGCTACATGACCAAAGAAGACCCCGACGGGGATATTTTCGGGTTTGCACGGCTGCGATACGTCCGGCAGGTGGAGCAATCCAAAGAGCTCAACTTCCTGCGCGAGCCGTGCATCATCATCAGCGCGTCGGGGATGGCCGAGCACGGGCGCATCCTGCACCACCTCAAGAACAACATCGAGGACCCGCGTAACACGATCCTGATCGTCGGGTGGCAGGCCCCCGACACGCTGGGCCGCCGTCTGGTTGAGCGGCAGCCGGTCGTCCGCATCTTCGGCGAAGAATACCGGCTGAAGGCTCAGGTGGAGGTGCTGAACGGATTCAGCGGGCACGCCGATCACGATGGGCTGGTGAACTGGGTGCGAGCCTTCAAGCACCGTCCGCGCAAGATATTTCTGGTGCACGGGGAGCCGGAGGCGGCGGAAAAGCTGGCTGCGAGCCTCCGGGAAGAGCTGGGGTATAAAGAGGTCATCATTCCAGAGATGCACCAGTCCTTCAGAGTGTAACCGACAGGCCAGATCACGGATCGGGAGAAGGGACGCAATGGCAGAGCGCAGGCGCTGGCAGTACTGCCAGATCGAGGTAGGGCCGAACAACGCGGGCATCCTGCGGCAGTTCTTCGCCGACCGCGCAGCGGTGGAAACCAACCTTTACGACAACTGGCCGGGGATGCTCGCCAAGCTGGGAGAGCAGGGCTGGGAACTGGTCAGCGTGTTTCCCAACGAAAGCAGGCGGGGGCGCAGCCCTCTGACGTATGTCTTCAAGCGCCCCCTTTAGCGCCGGAGACCGATACGCGCTTCGTCCGGCAGGGACGCCGCCAGATAGAAACCTTTACCCATACCGTTCCCCGGCCTCTCGTTTTATATTGAAGATCGCAGGGCATGACAGGGATTCTGACGCCCTTAAGAAAGTAAGCCTCTTCATTCTTTTCGGTTCATTATCTTTATTCATGAGGCTTACTTTTTGTTTTATCTCGACGCCGCGCGGGGAAAAGACCGACGGCCAGAGCTAGGCATCGCCCAGCGACTTGAGATACTGGCGCATCATCAGGGCCGCCGTCACACCCTCACCGGCGGCAGCGGCGGC
>DRKO01000255.1 GCA_011051745.1 Chloroflexota bacterium
ACCGTCTTCCCCCGCCGCTAAAATCAGGCCCGTTGCAAAGGCAAACTCCGGCAACAGGTGCGAGGCGGCGGGGCCTGTCCCTGTCGCCGAGAAAAAATCGAGAACGGGTTTCGCTTCCCCTGACGCTTTCAGCGCCAGGGGATGCCGATCTTTTCGCCAGAGGGAAAGCGAGAGAGGAGCCTATGACAGAAACATACCCGCTCGTTCACGAACGCTCGCTACCGTCGTCGCTTGAGCGGCTCCGAGAACTGGCTTATAACCTGTGGTGGAGCTGGCACGAGGAGGCGCAAGGGCTTTACCGGCAGCTTGACCCGCTCCTGTGGGAAGATGTGGGACACAAACCAATCGCCTTCCTGCGGCGTGTCAGCGCCGATAAGCTGACCGCCGCCACCGAACGCATCGCTTACACCGCCCAGTATAACCGCGTCCTTCGCGCCTTTGATAGCTACATGGGCGAGGAGAACACCTGGTTCGCCACCACCTACCCGGAGCTCAAAGATCAGCACATCGCCTACTTCTCCACCGAGTTCGGTCTGCACGAAAGCCTGCCCCTTTACGCGGGCGGGCTGGGAGTGCTCTCAGGCGATCACACCAAAGAAGCCAGCGACCTCGGCCTGCCCTTCGTGGGCGTGGGTCTGCTCTACCATAAGGGGTACTTCACCCAGAAGATCAACGCGGAGGGATGGCAGGAGGAAACCTACGAGGATTTCGACCCCGACGATCAGCCCATCCATCGCGTGCCGGGGCCTGACGGGAACCCTCTCCGCATCACCCTTGAGCTGGGCGAACTGACCATCACAAGCGACGTGTGGAAAGTGCAGGTAGGGCGGGCTCCGCTCTACCTGCTCGATACCGAACTGGAGAGCAGCAACCCGGAGCTAACGCAGGATGTGCCGCGCCTGTATGGCGGATCGCGGCTCACGCGGCTGCTACAGGAGATTCTGCTCGGCGTGGGTGGCGTGCGTGTGCTGCGCTCTCTGGGGCTTGACCCTCAGGTGTGGCACATCAACGAGGGGCACTGCGCCTTCCTCACTCTGGAGCTTATCCGGGAAAGGATGGCGGAGGGAGAATCCTTCGAGGATGCCTGCGAGCAGGTGAGAGAGCGGGTCGCGTTCACGACGCATACCCCTGTATCTGCGGGCTTCGACATGTTCGATCTCGACCTGGTCGCCCGCTACCTCGCGCCGATGCGGGAGGAGATGGGCATCTCTCAGAAGCAACTGCTCGATCTGGGACGCCATAACCCCGGCTGGGGTGAGCATTTCAGCATGGCCCACCTCGCGCTGCGGCTTTCTGCCCTGCATAACGGTGTGAGCAAGCTGCACGGCGTCGTTTCGCGCCAGCTTTTTCACCACGAGTGGCCGGATCGGCCTGTTGATCAGGTTCCCATCTTCCACATCACAAACGGCATCCACGTGCAGACGTGGATCGCGCCGGAGATCGCCGGTCTGTTCGACGAGTACATCGGGCGCGACTGGGTGAATTATCTGGACGATCCCCACATCTGGGAAGCGGTTGATGCCATCCCGGAAGATGCTCTCTGGGAAACCCATCAGAAGCTCAAACAGGATTTGATCTGGTTCCTGAGCCATCAGATACAGCGTCGCTGGGAGGCAGGGGAGATCACGCCCCCGCATCTCGTCTGGTCGGGAACGCTGTTCGGGCGGGAGGTGCTGACGATCGGGTTCGCCCGCCGCTTCGCGACCTACAAGCGGGCCACCCTGCTCTTCAGGGACCTGGGACGCCTCAAGGGGCTGGTAAACGATCGGGAGCGACCGGTGCAGTTCGTCTTCGCCGGAAAGGCCCATCCACAGGACGAAGGGGGCAAGGCGCTCATTCAGGAGATCTGCCGCCACGCGCTGGACCCCGAACTCGGTGGGCGGATCGCTTTCCTTGAGAACTACGATATCGCCGTCGCGCGTTACCTGGTGCGGGGCGTGGACGTGTGGCTGAACAATCCACGCCGCCCCCGCGAAGCGAGCGGCACGAGCGGACAGAAAGCTTCCCTGAACGGCATCCCGAACCTCAGCATTCTGGATGGCTGGTGGGCCGAGGGCTATAACGGTCGCAACGGATGGGCAATCGGGAGCGGGATCGAGTACGACTCCGAAGAAGAGCAGGATCAGAGGGATGCGGACGAGCTTTACCGCGTACTGGAGGAGGAAGTCATCCCCCTCTACTACGAACGCGACGATGAAGGCCTGCCCCGTCAGTGGTTGAGCCGGATGCGCGAGGCGATCAAGACCGCAGGCGCATACTTCACAACCCGCCGGATGGTCAAGGAATACGTCGAGCGCCTGTATACTCCGATCCTGCAACGTCAGGCCGGAGCGCGTGACGCAACCCCCATCGGGGACTGAGCAGACAGACAGGGATCAAATAAAGCCGCTGATCGGGGATCGGCGGCTTTTTCATTCTCTCCGAAGGCGGAGATGGGCACTACTTGAGTTCCCCCCAGTTGTGCCCGACGCTCACATCCACACGGAGCGGAACCTCCAGCGGGTAGGCGTTTTCCATCACATCGCGGACAAGAGACGCAGCAAGCTGTACCTCGCCCTCCGGCACTTCCAGAACCAGTTCGTCATGAACCTGAAGGATCATCCTGGCTCCCAGACCCCGCTCCCCCAGCGCGCGGTGCAGCCTGATCATGGCAAGCTTGATGATGTCCGCCGCTGTTCCCTGAATGGGCATATTGACGGCCTCGCGCTCAGCGGCCCGACGCTCGGCATCGGATTGTCGCCCCCCCTCCTGTGAGGCGAGGACGGGGAAGTACCGCCGTCGCCCCAGCAGCGTTTCCACGTACCCGCGCTCGATGGCCTGCTGGCGGGTGGCGTCCAGATAAGCGCGAACGCGGGGGAAACGCTCAAAGTAGGCGTTGATGAACTTCTCCGCTTCGGGGAGGGTCAGGCCCGTCTCACGGGCCAGCCGAAACGCGCCCATCCCGTACAGCAGCCCGAAGTTAACCGCCTTGGCGAGGCTGCGTTGCTCCGATGTGACTGCCTCAAGCGGCACGCCGAAAACGGCGGCTGCGGTGGCGGCGTGGATGTCCTGATCTTCGTAGAAAGCGCGCCTCAACGCCTCGTCACCGGAGATGTGCGCCAGAATACGCAACTCGACCTGAGAGTAGTCGGCAGCCACCAGAAGATACCCCGGCGCAGCGATAAACGCCTCCCGCACCCGTCGCCCCTGCTCCGAGCGGATGGGGATATTCTGGAGGTTCGGATCGCTGGAACTGAGCCGCCCCGTCACCGTGCCCGTCTGGTTAAAAGAGGTGTGAATCCGGCCCGTCCGGGGGTTGACAAGAGCGGGCAGAGCGTCCAGATAGGTGGACTTGATCTTCTCAAGCTCGCGGTACCGGAGGATGGCCTCGATCACGCCGGTTGTGTCCTGATCGCGGAGCGACTCCAGCACATCGGCGGCGGTGGAGTAGCGCCCGCTCTTCGTCTTGCGCAGGCCTTCGGTCGGCAGCCTGAGCTTCTCGAACAGGGCCTCGCTTAGCTGCTGGGTCGAGTTGAGGTTGAATTCGTAGCCGACGATCTCGAAAATCCGGCCCCTCAAATTCTCCAGCATCTCGCCCAGCTCGGCGGACATCTGCCGGAGAACCTCGATGTCAACCAGCATGCCGGTCTGCTCCATATCGGCCAGCACGGGGACAAGAGGCATCTCGATCTCGTAAAACAGACGCTCCAGCCCCGCCTCGGCCAGGTCCCGGCGGACCGGCTCCACCAGCCGGAGGGTGATGTCAGCATCCGCCGCCGCGTAAGGGGCCACCCGCTCAATGCTGACCAGATCCATTGTGATCTGCTTCTTGCCCCTGCCGATCAACTCGGCGATCTCCGTCATCTCGATCCCCAGGCGGATAAAAGCCTGGGTCTTAAGCCCCAGCTTGCCATGCGAGGCCCCCGGACGGAGCAACCACTCGCCAATCATCGTATCGAAGCTCAAAGGGGCGACGGCCAGCCCGTGCTGCTCCATGACGATGGCGTCGTACTTGATGTTGTGCCCGTACTTGGGGATGTCCGGGGCGGTCAGCGCGGGGCGCAACCGCTCGATAACGGCCTCCAGCGGCAGTTGCGGCTCGTCTCCCACTTTGTGCCCGACCGGAATATAGTAGCCCTCCCCCGGCTGGATGGAGAGGGAGATGCCCACCAGATCGGCCCGCATCTGATCGGTGCTGGTCGTCTCCGTATCAAAGGCGATCCCCTCCGCCGCCTCCAGCTTCCGGGCGAGCGTCTCCAACGCCTCTTCATCCTGCACCACGTGAGTGACGGTCGGGACCTCCCCCACAATTGCACCTCCAGAGGAACGCCCGGCCCTGTCCTCATTCCCGAAGAGGGGCAACTGCTGACCCACCGCCGGGCCGCTCTCCTCCCCGCCCGGAAGCTGCTTGAGCAGAGATTGAAACTCCAGTTTACGGAAGACCTCCACAACCCGATCGCGGTCATAGCCCCGCGTGCGGCAGGCTTCAGGATCGAACTCAATCGGCACATCCCTGACAATACGTGCCAATTTCTGGCTCAGATAGGCCTGTTCACGGCCATTCTCCAGCGCATTGCGGACACGTGCGCTCGATATCTCATCCAGATGAGCGTAGATGTTATCCAGCGTCCCGTATTGCTGAAGCAACCTGGTGGCTGTCTTTTCTCCGATTCCGGGGACGCCGGGGATGTTATCCGACTTGTCCCCGACAAGCGCCTTGAAGTCCACCAACTGATCGGGAGAGAGGCCGTAGGCCTTTCTCACAGCCTCCTCGTCAAAGACCTGCACCTCTCCAGAGCGGCGGCCCGGCAACTGGACGAGAGTATGCTCGTCAACAAGCTGGAGGAGGTCCCTGTCGCCGGTGATGATCACGGTCTGGAGTCCTTCTTCCTCCGCCTGTCGCGCAATCGTGCCGAGGACATCGTCCGCCTCGTAGCCATCCGCCACCAGAACAGGAATGTTGAGCGCCTCCAGCACCTCCTGAATGCGCCCGATCTGGATTTGAAGCTGATCGGGCATCTTCTCCCGTGTCCCCTTGTACTCAGGGTACAGATCGTCGCGGAAGGTGCGCCCGGTGTCGAAACTGACGGCGAGGTACTCCGGCGGATCGTCGCTGTTGAGCAGACTCAGCAGGGCACGGGTGAACCCATATGTTGCGTTGGTCGGCTCTCCCTGCCGCGTTGAGAGGTTCTGCCGGATCGCGAAGAACATCCGGTAAGCCAGTCCGTGCCCGTCAATCAGCACCAGTCTGGCGGGGTCTTGCTGAGGCATTACGTTCCCTGTCCTTTTCCGTGTTTCCCGCGTGGAGCGCGGTAGAGACTCTGCTGGCATCCTCCGCGCCCCCACACGTGGGCCGTCCGGTTGTTTCACGTTCGCCGGAGGGCCGATCTCAGAACGGATGAGCGACCTGATCTTACCACACTCCGCCCGTCCCCGCCGGATCAGAGGGGGCCACCAACGCGAGGGGCGGGGAGCCGGAACGAAAGAAAAAGCCCCTCTGCCGGAAGAGACGAAGGGGCCCTGTGAACTATGAAGAACTCACGGGGGATCAGGTCACGACTACCGAGTTTTCGCCCCCGTAGGGGTGCGCCACGTACTTATCGGCCTGTTCATCGTTGATCCATTCCGTGCCGTTGAGCAGATAGCGGTACTGATATTCTCTGCCCGCCTCCAGCTTAACCTCCGCTTTCCACCGGCCATCCTTCAACCGCTTCATGGGGATACCCTCTTTATCCCAGTTGTTGAAGTCGCCGACCACAACGGCAGTTCTGGCCTCGGTCTCAGGCGGGAGGATGAACGTCACCTTACAGATAGCGTTGTTGGAAAGATAGCGTTTCTTGAGCATCTACAATTCCCCCTTTCTCTCCCCCTCTCTCGCCCCTGTGCTCTTCTGACTGCCGTGTAACCGGCCTGATCCGGAGCCCTCTCCTCCGGATCAATGGTGGAGAATCTGTGAGAGGAAAAGCTTTGTGCGCTCTTCTTTAGGATTGTTATATAGCTCCTCAGGCGTGGCACGCTCGACGATCACGCCTTCATCCATGAAGATGATCTCGTCGGCTGCGGCGCGGGCAAACCCCATCTCATGGGTGACAACGACCATCGTCATGCCCTCCCTGGCGAGGTCAAGCATGACATCCAGCACCTCCTTGATCATCTCCGGGTCAAGAGCACTGGTCGGCTCGTCAAACAGCATGATCTTGGGGTTCATTGCCAGCGCCCGCGCGATCGCGACGCGCTGCTGTTGCCCTCCTGAGAGCTGAGAGGGGTAGGCGTGGGCTTTCTCTGGAATACCAACCCGCTCAAGCTGCTGCATGGCGATCCGTTCGGCTTCTTCGGGCGAGCGCTTGCGCACGATACGCTGTGCCAGGGTGACGTTCTCCAGAACAGAGAGATGTGGAAACAGGTTGAAAAGCTGGAAAACCATCCCTATCTCGGCACGGATGGCGTTAATGTCCCTGTGCTTTCCGTGCAGGTGCTCGCCGTCAATCCATATCTCGCCACTGGTGGGCACTTCCAGATGATTGATGCACCGCAAGAGGGTTGATTTGCCAGACCCACTGGGGCCGATAATGACGACGACTTTTCCCCGCTCAACCGTCAGACTGACGCCGTTGAGCGCCTTAACGTCGCCAAAGTATTTGTACAGGTCTTTGATGACGATAATGTCTCGCTCAGGCATGCCTGCGTAGCCGCCTTTCCAGCAATCGTACAAGGAACGATAGGATGATCGTCATGGTCAGATACATGACCGAGAGCGTCACATAGGCCTCGCGGAAGCGAAAGGTGCGCCCGGCGTACAGACGCGCGATCTGGGTGATGTCACGGACGGCGAGGACGGAAACCAGCGAGGAGTCCTTGACCATCGCCACAAAGTCGTTGCCCAGAGCCGGAAGGACGTTGCGGATCGCCTGGGGCAGGATCACATAGCGCATGGCCTGCGCATAGCTCATCCCCAGCGAACGGGCTGCTTCCATCTGCCCCCGCTCGATGGACTGGATGCCCGCCCGAAAGATTTCGGCCAGGAACGCGCCATAGGTTACGGCCAGCGCGATCATGGCCCGAAGCGTCATAGGAACGCTCTGGTTCTGCAACGCCACCAGAGGCTCGGCAATGGGGCCGAGGCCCAGCCCCTCGATCCACACGCCCAAGGCGTTTAGCCCTTCAACAACGATCGGGACACCCACCAGCGCGACAAAGAAGATCAGAACCAGCATCGGGATGCCACGCACGAACTCAACGTAAAAGGTGGCAACATTGTTGATCACAACGTTGCTGGAGATGCGTCCCAGACCTGCCAGCAGGCCGATCACGAGCGCAACGGCATAGGCCGACAGAGAGATCGTGATGGTCAGCCGGATGCCGGATTTGATGAAGGTGAATGCCTCGCGATAGTCGCTGTCGAGGTAAATAACGAAGCCAACCCAGACGCTGATCAGCACCAGCGCGAACAGCCACCAGGGGAGGCCAGCGAGCCCCCGACCTTTCTCAATCTTCAGGGACTCAAGTGGAGCCGCCTCAGAAGGAACCTCCGGCGTCAGGGAGGCTACTTCCGGTGTCTGGCCGGACGGAGTATCTATCACGGTCTGCTCCCACTCGTTACTCAGTTGATCCCGGACAGGAATAGCAAAAGGGTGTGCAGAACCGGAGTCCTGCACACCACCACGCTGTTCAGATGATCAGTTTGATCTATTCCTCATCTCCATAAGCACCCGGACCAATGTCATCATAGGTGATGGTGAATGAGGGACCAAAGTACTTGACGTTCAGCTCTTCCAGCGTGCCGTCCTCCATCATGGAGCGGAGCGCCTCGTTGACGGGCTCAACCAGATCGCTGCCCTTGGGGAAGATGAAGCCAAGCTGGTCGCTGGAGAGAGAAGGCCCGACCAGTTCCAACTGCTCGGCATTCTCGCCGACATAGCCCTGTCCGGCCACTTCGTCAATGATCACGGCGTCTACGTCGCCGCTGAGCAGGGCCTGGACAGCGAAGGGGAACTGCTCAAAGGCCTGGATGCGGTCCTCAGGCAGGTACTTGGTCGCTGTCTCGTAGTTGGTTGTGCCGGTCTGCGTTCCGAGGATCAGGTCTTCGTTCGCAACAAATTCCTCCATGCTGGAGAAGCGATCCTCGCCCTTGCGGACCAGCAGACGCTGCTCGATGTTGATGTAGCCGATGGAGAAGTCCACGATCTCCGCGCGATCCTCCGTGATGGTGATACCATCAGCGGCTGCGTCAAACTGACCGTCGGCCACAGCCTGGATCATGCCTTCCCAGGCGGCCTCTACGAAGATGGGGGTGCAGTGCAGGCGCGTGCAGATTTCCTTCCACGCATCGTAGTCCCAGCCGCCGGGCTGACCGGTCTCCAGATCAACGTAGTTGAACGGCAGATAGGCGTTCTCTATCGCGATCGTGATCTCGCGGCAGCCCAGATCAACGATGGCATCCTCGGCAGTCCCCAGGCAGCCGCCGAAGTCCCACCGTGTCTCGCCTGCCGGGCCTGTGCCCTTGCGAAGCTCTCCGACGGCGGCTTCCTCTCCACCTGTCCCGGCGCCAGCACAGGCGGCCAGCACCAGAACCAGAACGAGCAGCAGGGCTGCCAGCCTAAACTTACGCATCATTCCTTCTCCTTTCCTCCTCCGATGAGCAATCAGCTATC
The DNA here is from genome assembly GCA_011051745.1 of Chloroflexota bacterium. Classification (GTDB taxonomy): domain Bacteria; phylum Chloroflexota; class Anaerolineae; order Aggregatilineales; family UBA3940; genus DRKO01. The sequence continues at coordinate 8,631 of DRKO01000255.1, forward strand.
CCCGTATCCCGCGCAACGGGTAGAAGTAAACAAAAAGACGTAGCCAGAGCGTCGTCTCATTGCGGCATCCATCCCGGAACGCAGGATTTTGATAGGGCTTTTCGGATGTGAACAGTATATCATGGAGATGTTCTAATATGCAATGACCAATTTTTAAGTTCTGCTGGATAAACCCCCTCCTCCGGGTGCGGGGAAAGCGCGGAACCTCTCTCAGTCGCTGGCATCAATCAATTCAGCCCCCGTCACCCTGATCAGGTCTTCTACATCCAGACGCAGGTTCAGGCCGCGTTTTCCAGCACTGACGACGATATAATCCAGCAGGATCGCCTGCTCGTCCAGATAGACGGAGAATCCCTTATTCAACAGGGCGAGGGCAGAGATGCCGCCAACCTTCAGGCCGGTGAGCCGCTCGGCGTCGGCCTGCCGCGCCATGTGGACTTTCTTAGCGCCGACGGCCCTGGCAACCTTCTTGAGGTTCAGCCTGCGGCTGGCGGCGACCATCACCAGCAGGGGGCGGAGGCGGGGGTCGTCGGCCTCGACGACCAGCGTCTTATAGACGTTCTCGACCGGCAACCCGGCGGCCTCAGCGACGCCGACGGCATCGTGAATGGAGTCCGGAAAGGAGACGACTTCATAGGGCACGCCCTGGCTCTCCAGAACGCGCATGGCGAGGGTCTTTTTCGCTGAGCGGCTCATCTTACGGGTTCAGATCGTCGGCGGAGATCGCGCAGCGGACGCCAAGCCCTGCGTTTTCTGAGTCAGGGCTGAAGCGGGAGCGCGTCGTGGCACGCAGCAGAGCGGGAGAGCCGATTCCCCACGAACCGCCCCGCACAACACGCAACGTCCCGCTCTCCGGCCCCGGCGGGTCCTCCTGCGGCGAGAGCGCATAATAATCAGGCGCGAACCAGTCTGCCACCCACTCGGCGACATTACCGGCCATATCCAGCGCCCCGACCGGGCTACTGCCCTCCGGGAAGCTGCCCACCGGCGCGACCTGCGGCCAGCCGTCATCGTACGATAGATCGCGGTACTCCGTGAGCAGACAGCCTGCATCGCAGTAATTCAGCCGTGTGGCGTCCCACTCGTCGCCCCAGGGATAGGCCGTCACCTCGCCAGTTTCAGGATTCCAGCGGGCGGCCATCTCCCACTCAGCTTCAGTCGGCAGCCGCGCCCCGCGCCACCGGCAGTAGGCATCTGCCGCTGCCCAGTTAATGTAAATGACGGGGTAGTCGTCGAACTCCGCGATCCCGAAGTAAGGCGTGCCGTCGTAGGTGGTGGTTTCGGCGGGCAGGGCGCAGGCTCCCGCTTCAACGCAGGCTGCCCACCGGGCGTTGGTGACCTCGTAGCGGTCAATATAGTATGGGCTGAGCGTCACAGTATGGGCGGGGCCTGCCGCGCCGCCGCCCATCGTAAAGCTTCCGCCCGGCACGTAGACCATCACCACCCCTTCCTGAACGATCTCCCCGCCCTCACCGGCTGGCGAGGGGGTGGCCTCCAGCGTCTCAGGAAGCGAGGAAGTGGGCGTTGGCGAGGGCGTGGCCCGGTCTGGAGACGGGCTGCTCTCCGGCTGATCGGTTGGCTCTGCCGGGCTTTCCTGAGGGGCAGGAGTGGCGGTCTGAGTTGCCGACACATTCACCTCCGCCCTGCCGAGAATCTGGTTCAACGCCGGAATGTTCCCCGTCAGGTATCCCCACAGGAGCAGGCTGCCCGCCGCGCTGGAGATGACGGCGATCAGCACCAGAATCACCAGCGCCAGAAGGGGAACCCGGCAGCCGCTCTTCTTCTTGCCCTTATCCGGTTCACGGAGCAGGGGCGACGGCTCCAGTTCTTGATCAAAGTCGGGGAAAAGATCCTCCGGCAGCAAATCGCTCATTATGCCCGTCCTCAACTATCTGGCCCAGGAGCTACCGCTAGTGTAGGTGAGTGTAGAATTCGGAGCAATAGAACGCATGTTCCGACCCCTCAGCCAGCGGCCTGCTGTGCCGGGAGCGAGAAGCAGAGCGCAGCAGGCCGCGCCGGCGGAGCCTCGATCCAGACGCGGCCTCCCATCTGTAAAATCGCCTGCTCGGCGATTGCGAGAGGCAGGGAGTCCAGTTCGTAGCCCCGAAAGCCGCCGCTTTCCCTCTCCAGCATCACCTGAACGTAGTGCCGCCGGTCGTGGGCCGAGAGGATCATCCTCTCCTGTGGCAAGGCAGAGCGTGCTGCCCAGTCCAGCAAGGCACAGAGGGCTGCGTGCAGATGAGAAGCGGCGACCAAAACAGGCGGCAGGTCGGGCGGCAGATCGAACTCAACCGGCAAAGGCGCCGCTCCATGCTGCCGCGCTATCTCATCCCTCGCCTCTTTCAGGGCCCCCTCAAACCGGATGGCCTCTACCTCTTCCACTGCACGGTGGGGAGCAACCTCCCGGAGGCGTGAGAACGAGTGCAACAGGGAGAGACTACGGTCTACCCCTTCGTGGATGATGCGGGCCAGATCGAGCAGTTCGAACGAGTGGGCATCCCCGCTTTTCAGACGGGTCAGGAGGGCCTCGCAATAGCCCAAAGCGAAACTCAGGGGGCTGTGCATCTCAGAGATCGCCGTCTCGGCGATCAAGCTGGCCTGCCAGCACTCGGCCTCGCGGAGCAATAGCACCGTCACAGGTTCATCCGGGGAATGAAATCTGAAGGGGGTTATTCGGAGCCGCCGGGCGGAGGT
>DRKO01000256.1 GCA_011051745.1 Chloroflexota bacterium
AGCTCAACCCTGCGGCTGGCCGGGAGTGTGGGGCTGAGCGAGCGGTACAGGGAGCTTTCGACGGCCATTGATCTGGACTCCGCGCAGGCCCGCGCAGTCCGCGCGGCGGAAACGGTCGTAGTGGAGGACACCCACACCGTGCCGCACCTCAAGGAAATCCTCGATGTGGTACAGGCTGAAGGGTATCGGGCCGTTCTGGAAGTTCCTCTACGCCTGAGCGATAAAGTGATCGGCACGCTGAGCGCCTATTATCCCCATCCCCGCCGCTTCGAGGCCGGCGAGATCGAACTGATGCAGACGCTGGGCGGGCAGGTTGCCATCGCGGTTGAGAACGCCCGCCTCTTCGAGGCCACGCTGGCCCGCCAGCGTGAGCTGGAGTTGCTTTACGAGGCCAGCGCCTCGATCAACGCCTCGCTCTCCCTCCAGAATGTGCTCCGTGCGGTGGCAAGCAGCATGATGCGTGCCCTCGAGCTGGACAACTGGCTGGCGCTGCTGCCGCGCGACGACGAGCAAACCCTTGACGTGGCCCTCTACATGACGAGGGAGGGAGAGCAGCTTCGGGAAGGGACGCTTTCCCACACCGACTTCGTGCTCGGAAAGCTTCCCACCATCAGGGAGGCCATCGAGCGTCAGGGTCCGACCACCGTCCAGCACAGGGAGGTGACGCTCAGCCCGGACGAGGCCCGTCTGCTGGAGGAGTGTCACTTCGAGTCGTGCTTCATCCTGCCGATGACGGTGCAGGGGGAACCGGTGGGCGTCATTATGGCCGGTACGTCTCACCCCCGCCCGGAGTTTGAACCGACGCAGTTACGTCTGGCCTGGTCGCTGGCGAATCAGGCCGCCGTCGCCGTCCAGAACGCCCGCCTCTTTGAGCGGACCGACATCGCCCTCTCCCGCCGTCTGGGTGAGATTGACGCGCTGGAGCAGATTCTTCAGCGCATGACCCGCCGCCTTGATCTTCAGGCCGTCATCGAGCATGTCGCGCTGGCCGCCGCGACGGCCACCGGCTCCGAGATCGCCGAAGTGTTGCTGCTTGATGAACACTCAAACATGCTGCGCGTCGCCGCCCGGCGCGTCTTCGGAGAGTGGGTCAGCGCCGAGGACTGGCCTCTGGACAAGGGGGTAACGGGACAGGCCGTCCGTACCGGTGAGGTCATACTGCTGAACAGCGTGGCAAACGATCCTCACTATGTCGCCGCTTTCGAGAGTGTCTGCTCCGAGCTGGCCGTCCCGATTATGCTGGATAAGCGCTGCCTGGGTGTGATCAACCTGGAGAGCACCCGGCCATTTGCCTACCGGACCGAGCACGTCCGCTTCGTGACCACCCTCGCCGAGCACGCCGCCATCGCGATTGAGAACGTGCGCCTCTTTGAGGCCGTCCGACGCCGTGCCGAAGAGCTTGACTCGCTGCGCACCATCGCCATTGAGTTGCTCTCCTCAATGGATATGCGGCACACTCTGCGCGTGATCGCACGGGCGGCGCTGGAACACACGCAGGCCAGAGACGTTCACATCTATCTCTACGACCGGGAGAGCGACACCCTCACGTTTGGAACCAGCCTGTGGGCCAGCGGCGAGGTGGATCGCGAGTTCGCGAAGCCCCGCCCCAATGGCCTGACGGCCCTCACCGCCCGCACCGGAGAGCGTCATATCATCACCAACCCGGCCCGGCATCCCCTCTTCGCCGATCAGGTCGATAAGGAGGGCTGGGAACTGCCGATCGTCAGCGTGCCCATCCAGCAGAGGGATGAGGTGGTCGGCGTCTTTAACATCGCCTTCGACAGCGCCACCGCCATCAACGAGGACATCCTCGGTTTTCTCGATCTGCTGGCCGCTCAGGCGGCGGTGGCGATCACCACCACCCGCCTGGTCGAGCAAACCCGCACCGGTCGCGACCGCCTGCAGGCCATTCTCGACAGCATCCACGACGGCATCCTGATGTTTGACGTGCAGGGGCGGCTGGTGATGGTCAACCCGCGTGCCATGTACCTGCTGAACATCCGGGGGGAGGAGTTTGTCGGCCAGCATTTCGCACGCATCGCCCGCTATCTGGATAGAATGCTGGCAACCGAGTCGCCTGCTTTTAGCTGGGAGATCATCCGTGAGCTTGCGGGGCAGATCAGGGAAAGCCCGTACCGCATCACACGGCGAAGCTACGTCCTCACCCGGCCCGTCCGGCGTGCGATTGAAGAGGTCTCCCTCCCCGTGACGGGCAGGCAGAATGAACTGCTGGGGCGACTGTTCATCCTGCGGGATGTCACCCAGCGGGAGGAGATGGAAGCCTTCCGTGAGGAGATGTCCCACATGCTCGTACACGATCTCCGCAGCCCGCTCAGCGGCGTACTGACCGGCCTCCAGATGATCAAGGACGAGCTGGACGCCCCGCCCCCCGATCTCGACATCATCCGGACGACGACCGAGATCGCGCTCGACAGCGCCAACTCGATGCTCCGGCTGGTCGAGGCGATTCTGGATGTCAACCGGCTGGAGGCCGGGAAGATGGCGCTGATGCTGAAACCGGTCAGCCTGAAGACGCTGGCACAACAGGCTTTCCAGACGCTGGAGAGCGTCGCTGCTGGAGCGGACGTTGAGGTCCGCATCGAAGCACCGGAAGACCTCCCCCTCATCTCCGTAGACCCCGATCAGATCAAGCGGGTGATGATCAACCTGCTGGACAACGCGCTGCGCTACACACCGGAGGGAGGACAGATTCGCCTGATCATCGAGCCGTTCGAGACCTACCAGAAGGTCTCGGTGATTGATACCGGCGAGGGGATTCCGCCGGAGTACCGCGAGAAGATATTTGAGCGTTTCGTTCAGGTCGAGTCAACCCGCCCGAAGCGGGGGTCGAAGGGCTCCGGGCTGGGGCTGACCTTCTGCCGTCTGGTGGTGGAGGCGCACGGGGGGCGCATCTGGGTGGACGAGGGGCCGGAAGGCGGCGCGGCCTTCCACTTCACCCTTCCAGTCGGCCTCACTCTGCCCCCCGACCGGCGATAGACCCCGCCCGCCTACGCTCCGAAGGAGCGGGGACATCGCGCGCTGCGATGCCCCCGTTTCTCTACAAAGCCCTCGCTCTAGAGCGTCTCCAGATAGCGATCCAGCTCCCACTGCGAAACCTGGATGCGATATTCGTCCCACTCCGCTCGCTTGGCCCGCATGTACGAGGCGGTGATGTGCTCGCCCAGCGCATCGAGGAGAACTTCATCGGCGGCCAGTTCTTCCAGCGCCTCGCCCAGCGTGCCCGGTAGCTGGGCAATGCCCCGCGCGTCCAGCTCCTCAGGCTCAAAGTGGTACACATCCTCGTTGACCGGTTCGGGGGCCTGCATCCCCTTCTCGATGCCGTCCAGCCCCGCCCGCAACATCGCGGCGAACGCCAGATAGGGGTTGCAGCTTGGATCGGGGAAGCGCAGTTCAACACGGGTGCTCTGCTCGCGGCCCGGCGAGTAGCGCGGGATGCGGATCAGCGCCGAGCGGTTGATCTGTGCCCAGCAGATGTACACCGGCGCTTCGTAACCGGGCGTCAGCCGCTTATAGCTGTTGACCGTCGGCGCAACGATGGCCGCCAGCGCCCGCGCGTGGGCCAGTTGCCCGGCGATGAAGTTGTAAGCCACTTCCGAGAGCTTGTACTCGTCGTCCGCGCTGAAGAAGGCGTTCTCGCCGCCCTCAAGATATGTCAGGCTCTGGTGCGTGTGCATCCCTGAGCCGTTAATGCCAAAGATCGGCTTGGGCATGAAGGTGGCATAGACGCCATAGGTGGCCGCAATGGCCTTGACCGTGTACTTGAACGTCATCGCGTTGTCGGCGGCGGTCAGCGCATCGGCATACTCAAAGTCAATCTCGTGCTGGCCGGTCGCGACCTCATGATGGCTGGCCTCAACCGTCATGCCCATCTGCTCCAGCGCCAGCACGATGTCGGCCCGGATGGACTGCGCCTCGTCCTTGGGGGAGAAGTCGAAGTAGCCACCCACGTCGTGCGGGACGGGGGTCAGCGGCCCGCTTTTGTCGTTCTTCTTAAACAGGAAGAACTCCAGCTCCGGCCCGCAGTTATAGGCGTAGCCCAGCGAGGCGGCCCGCTCAATGGCCCGCCGCAGCGCGGCACGCGGGTCGCCCAGGAAAGGCTCCCCGTCGGGGCGCTTGATGTCGCAGATCAGGCGTGCCCGCCGCCGCTCCAGAGAAGTCCAGGGGAGGACGCGATAGGTCGCCGGGTCGGGCATCAGGAACATGTCGCTTTCCTGAATGCGTGCGAAGCCCTGAATGCTCGATCCGTCAAACCAGACGCCGCGCTCCAGCGCTTCTTCAAGCTGCGCAACCGGGATGGTCACGCTTTTGATCGAGCCGAGAATATCGGTGAACTGAAGATCAATGAACCGGACCTGATCCGACTGGGCCTGCTTAACGATCTCATTCATGGGTTGGCTCCTTTCCTCTGGACAATCGAGCAGGCTCTCCCGGAACGCCGGGAGCGGGGGCCTGCTCCGGGGGAACGCGGGAGAACACTGGCGGGATTCTCTGCGCGTTCCGGGCATCCCTCCACCGGGTAATAAAATACTGCCCCGCCAGGCAGGACATTGCGGGCAAGTCTACCGGTTTTGCCCGGCTTGTCAAGTCCACGCCACAGGTCGGGGTCAGGCAGAGAGGAGAACCGGACAGGCAGCAGAAGAAGATGAAAAGAAAAACAGGCCAGGGGTTGTACACCCCCGGCCTGCACATTGAGCGGTCAGCAGTCTACACCCAGCCGCGCAGCCGGACAGCCTCCGCCACACGGTCAACAGCGACGACGTAGGCCGCCGTGCGGTTATCTATGTCGAAGCGCTGGGCCGCTTCGTGCACGGCGTGGAAGGCCGCCGTCATCTTGCGGTCGAGCCGCTCATGGACGGTCTCCAGGTCCCAGTAGTAATCGTAGGCGTTCTGAACCATCTCGAAGTAGGAGACGGTCACGCCGCCCGCATTGCAGAGGAAGTCCGGCAGGACGTAGACGCCGTTCTTCCACAGGATTTCGTCCGCTTCGGGCGTGGTGGGGCCGTTCGCCAGTTCGGCGCTGATCCTGGCCTTGATGTTGGGGGCGTTGGCCGCTGTGATAACGTTCTCCAGCGCTGCCGGAACGAGGATATCCACCTCCAGCTCGAGCAGTTCGGCGTTGCTGATCGGCTCTGCGCCGGGGAAGCCCACCACCGAACCGGTCTCCTGCTTATGCCTGATGACCGCGTCGGGGTCGAGGCCGTCGGCCTTGTAGATGCCGCCCTTCGAGTCTGAGACGGCCACGATGACCGTCCCCAGCAACTCACGCCCCAGCGTCGCAGCGTACTGCCCGGCGTTGCCGAAGCCCTGAATCGCCATCGTCGCGCCGCTGGTCTCGATGCCGAGGACCTTAGCGGCCTCGCGGATCACGTACATGCCACCCCGCGCGGTGGCGTCGTTGCGGCCCTTCGAGCCGCCCAGCGCGAGCGGCTTCCCGGTGATCACGCCGAACTCGTTATAGCCCTTGAGGAAGGCGTACTCATCGGCCATCCAGGCCATGATCTGGGGGTTGGTGTACACGTCGGGGGCGGGGACATCCTTCTCCAGCCCGATGATGCGCCCCACCTGCCGGATGTAAGCCCGGCTCAGACGCTCCAGTTCGGCAGGGGACATCTCTTTGGGGTTGCAGATCACGCCGCCCTTTGCCCCGCCGAGCGGGATGTCCACGACCGCCGTTTTCCACGTCATCCAGGCGGCCAGCGCCCGGACGGTGTCAATCGTTTCATCGGGGTGGAAGCGGATGCCGCCTTTCGTCGGCCCACGAGCGTCGTTGTACTGCACGCGGAACCCTTTGAAGACTTTCGTCGTGCCGTCGTCCATCTTGACCGGCAGGGTGACGTGCAGCTCACGGATCGGCTCGCGCAGCAGAGCATGAACAGCCGGTTCCAGATGAAGGATTTCGGCGGCCTTGTCAAGCTGAGCCTGCGCGATGGCGAAGGGATTCAGAGTTTCTTGAGTTGTGGCTTCTGCCATAGGTAATTGTTCTCCTGATCCAAACGTAAAACTCAGGTCAGTTTCAAAACGGAGCTCTGGAGTGAAAGAACGGTTGGTTCGTCTGGCTGCCTCTTAACCTCCTTACTCAGTCGAGTACACCGGACTTTGTAAGCGGTCGCCTTCTTCGAACCGCACGATGCCACAGGGGACGGCCCGGTCGGGAGCGCACTCACGGGCAGACACGCTCCCTGTCCGGCCATGTGTTGCCGTGCCCGGCCACGGGGAATGACTGACACGGCTTTGATCTTCACATTCAGTGTAAGGCAGATCGGCCATTCGGGGCAAGCGACAAAAGTCGTATGAATCGGTGACACTGCTCCATTACGGCGATCAATCGCCCGCGAAGGGCGGATAGTCGGGGTTCTGGATGGGCGGCAGGAGCCGCCGGACACGTTCCGGGACGAACGCCCCGGCACTTGGCAATCGCGCACCGACGCACTATACTCCCCCCGGTATATATTGCTGGCTGCTGGAGGGTGATTGACGATGCCGATTTACGAGTATACCTGCCCATCCTGTGGACACTCTTTCGAGAAGCGGGTCAGCTTCAGCCAGGCGGATGACCCGCAGCCCTGCCCTTCGTGTGGAAACCGGAGGGCGAGGAAGCAAATTTCGCTGATCGGGGGCACGTCGTCAGGCGGGGGCTCCAGAACGCACACTCCGGCAGCCCCGTCCTGCAGCCCCGTGGGGTGACGTGTCTCCTGAACCGGCACCGTGCGTGCCGCGTCGTCTCACAGATGGAGGGTCAGCAAATCGCTTGCTGGCCTTTTTGTTAAGCTCAAGCGGGAGAAACGGGTATGAAGCTTAAATCACCGGAAGATCGCAGCCGGATCAACAAGCGGTTACGCCGCATCGAGGGGCAGGTGCGCGGTGTGCAGCGCATGATAGATGAAGGCCGCGATTGTCGGGACATCATCCAGCAGCTTGCCGCCGTCCGGTCTGCCGTTCAGCAGGCCGGGCTCGAGGTGATGCGCATCTACGCCCACCAGTGCATCAGCGACTCAGAGAGCGCGATGACTCCTGAGGAGGTGGTAGATTATCTGGTTGGTGTGCTGGGCAAGTGGTCGTAGGCTGCGGCAGACCTTCTAAGCCCCGCCCGGGGAATGTGCAAAATTTGACAAATACCTCCCCGCGCGATAGACTCTCTGACGCGCTGCGGGGTGGAGCAGTGGCAGCTCGTCGGGCTCATAACCCGAAGGTCGCAGGTTCGAGTCCTGCCCCCGCTACCTCATTTTATGCCTGAACGCTACCCGCGAGAAATGACCTCTCGCGGGTTGTTTGTTTTTCAGGCCGCTTTTGAAGGGGGCACGGGGGCGGCCTACCCCCAGCGCCACTCCCTGCTGATCTCGACGATGTGCCGGGCGATGGCGGCCAGCACCGGCGCGGGCACGGCGGGCGGGGAGAAGAATTTCTCTTCAGCCAGAAACCGCAGCACCTCCTCACGCTTGCTGCCCTGCAGGCGCCAGAGGCGAGCGGCCAGCGCCCCGCGGAGCGCCCGCAGCGCCTCCTCCTTCTGCGCTCCCTTCAGATGCGGGAGGAAAGCTACCAGCGCCTCCGCACGGTGCCACTCCCCCTCAATCGAGCGGGCGGCCTCCAGCCCCTCCCCCAGCAGCTCCTCCGGCAGGTGCGGCGCCAGCCCGACCAGCGCATACGCACGGTTCCCCTCATCCTGG
>DRKO01000257.1 GCA_011051745.1 Chloroflexota bacterium
AGATAATTCCGGGCATAGCCGGGGGCAACATCTACAACCTCGCCCGCCACGCCTTTCTTATAAACATCTTCTAGCAGGATGACTTTCATTGTCCCTTGCCTCTCCTAGTTAGTAGCGCGGGTATCTTACCGTATTCACCGCGTCTCTTCAAGGCTCGCATCGTTATTACGGGGCTTCCGCCCCGGCGCCTCGCATCCGCGCCGCAAAAGGGGCCGGACTTCTTGACATAATGCTCCGGTATGCAATATACTTGGGAAAACGATTGCGCAAACGATTGCGAGAGGAGGTGCCCCATTCCCACAATGCGCGATGTCGCGGAGCGTGCCGGTGTTTCCGTCACAACCGTCTCACACGTGATAAACGAGACACGCCCCGTCAGCGATGAACTGCGCACACGGGTGCTGGCGGCCATTGAGGAACTGGGCTACCAGCCGAATGCGCTGGCACGCAGCCTCCGGCGCAAGAAAACGCACACGATCGGCATGATCCTCCCCGACAGCGCGAACCCATTTTTCGCCGAAGTAGCCCGCAGCATTGAGGCGGTGAGCTTTGAACACGGATACAGCGTCATCCTCTGCAACACCGATGGCGATCTGGAAAAAGAACTTCTGTACACCGACCTGCTGGTCGAAAAGAGGGTGGACGGGATTCTGTTTGTGGCGGCAGGTATGAGCGCGGAACACATCCTCGCGCTGGAAGAGCAGCATATGCCGGTGGTTGTGATTGACCGTGACATCCCCGATGTGGCAGTTGACTCGGTGCTGACGGACAACGCCCAGGGGGGCCTGCTGGCTACCCGCCACCTGATCGAATTGAACCACCGCCGTATCGGCTGCATCACTGGCCCCTCCGACGTGACGCCCAGCGCGGAGCGCGTCTCCGGCTATCAGCAGGCCCTGCAGGAGAACGGCATCCCGCTGGATGAGACCCTGATAGTGAGAGGTGACTTCCAGTATGAGAGCGGCTACCGGGCCACCCGGCATCTTCTGGCATTGAGCGACCCGCCCACCGCCATCTTCGCCTGTAACGACCTGATGGCAATCGGCGCGGTCTGCGCCGCCCGCGAACTCGGCCTGAGCGTCCCTGAAGACCTCTCTATCGTGGGGTTTGACGATATACGACTCGCGTCTTTTGTAAATCCCTCCCTCACGACAATTGCCCAGCCCAAACACGAGATGGGGGTGCTGGCCACACAGATGCTGCTGGAACGGATGCAGGATCGCGACAGGCCCCCGCGCCGACAGATGCTAAGCACCAGCCTTGTTCCCCGCCAATCTACGGCTACACGACGCACGGAAATCTGATCAAGCACTTTTCTGAAGAGAGCATCTCTTTTCCGCTCAGGTAGAGGGCAGGAACCGCGCCGTGCCCGGCCAAAAGAAGCCAAGAGGAGCTAGCTATCATGAAGAAGACCGGCCTACTTAACCAGCCTATCTCATCCGTCATTGCTGGTCTGGGTCACATGGATACTCTGGTCATCGCCGACGCCGGGTTACCTATCCCGACAGAGACGCAACGCATTGATCTGGCGCTGACGAAGGGGATTCCCTCGTTTCTGGAAACGCTGCAGGCCGTGCTATCCGAGATGAAAGTAGAGCGGGCCATTGTCGCCGAGGAGATGCTTTCCGTCAGCCCGCATATCTATCAGGCGGTTAAAGAGGCCCTGGGGGATGTGCCTATCGAGACGGTCTCTCACACGATGTTTAAAGAGCAAACTCGTTCCGCCAGAGCGGTGATCCGGACGGGCGAATTCACCCCTTATGCCAACGTTATTCTGGTGGCTGGCGTGGTCTTCTAAGACCTGGTAAAGGCTATGCAGAAAACAACCACCTTCAATCTTAAATTGAGCCTGGACCTGCGCGAACTCTCGCAGCGCTACGGGCTGGTTTTCTCATTCCTCCTCCTGTGCGCTGTGCTCAGCCTGCTGTCCGACCGCTTCCTGACGGTCAGCAATCTGGTTAACGTGCTGCGCCAGTCATCCATCAACGGCATCATCGCGGTGGGGATGACCTATGTGATCCTGACGGCGGGCATTGACCTCTCGGTCGGCGCGGTGCTGGCACTCTCAGCCGTGGTGACCGCCGACCTGCTCCAGAGAGAGCTACCGGTTCTGCTGGTGGTGGCTATCGGGCTGGGGCTGGGCAGCCTGCTGGGCCTCATCAACGGCCTTTTCATCACGAAGGCCAGAGTCCCGCCTTTCGTGACCACCCTGGGCATGATGACCATCGCCCGCGGGCTGGCGCTGACATACACGCAGGGGCGGCCAATCACCGGCCTGCCGGAGAGTTTCCGGTTTATCGGGACCGGCTCGCTTGGCCCGGTTCCAATGCCGATCCTGATTCTGGCCCTCACGTTTATTCTCGGCTACATCCTGCTGATGCAAACCCGCGTTGGCCTGTACATCTTCGCCATAGGCAACAACCCGGTTGCCGCCCGCTACGCCGGTATCCCGCTCGACCGCTACATCACCTTTGTTTACATCGTGGCCGGGCTGCTCTCGTCGCTGGCCGGGATGATCCTGATCGCCCGGCTCGGCTCAGCCCAGCCGACGGCGGGGATCGCCTATGAGTTTGACGCCATCGCCGCCGTCGTCGTCGGAGGGACGAGCTTCGCCGGAGGCGAAGGCGGCCTCGGCGGGACTCTGCTGGGTGTGCTGTTTATCGCCGTTCTCAACAACGGTTTGAATCTTCTCAATGTCTCTTCCTTCTATCAGCCAGTGGTCACCGGTGTGGTGATTGCGCTGGCACTTTTGCTCTACCGGCTTATCCGGGGAGAAGCAGGCTGATGAAGCCACTCTCAACAAAGGAGGTGATGCCCTGACAGATCGAGTTACGTCACAGACACGAGATTTCGGAAATTCTGGCAAGTTGAGCCATGAACTACTAAGGGGAGAGGTAAGATGAAACACCTACAGAAACTGCTCTTCATCATGCTGGCACTGCTGTTGCTGGCGGCCTGCCAGCAGCCAGCCGCCGAGGAGGCTTCACCGGAGGCCGCGGCGGAAGAGGGCGAGGAAGCGGCTCCCGCGGCTGAGGGCTACACGCTCGGGCTGTCGCTTTCGACGCTGAACAACCCCTTCTTCGTGACACTGAAGGAAGGGGCGGAAGCCGCCGCCGACGAGCTGGGCGTGACGCTGATCGTCGTGGACGCTCAGGACGACCCGGCCCGTGAGGCGACCAACATCGAAGACCTGATCCAGCAGGGCGTGGACGCCATCCTCGTCAACCCCACCGACGCCGACGCGATCGTCCCCTCCATCCAGAAAGCCAACGAGGCCGGTATCCCCGTCTTCACCATTGACCGGGCCGCAGCAGGCGGTGAGGTCGTCTCCCACATCGCCTCGGACAACGTGGCCGGCGGGCGGATGGCCGCCGAGTTCCTGTGCGAGGCGCTGGGTGGTGAGGGCAAGGTGGTTGAACTGGAAGGCATCGCCGGAACCTCCGCCGCCCGTGACCGCGGTCAGGGCTTCAACGACTACATGAGCGAGGAGTGCCCCGGCGTCGAGATCATCGCCCGCCAGACGGCCAACTTCAACCGCGCGGAAGGTCTGAGCGTGTTCGAGAACATCCTCCAGGCTCAGCCGGAGATCGATGGCGTGTTCGCCCACAACGACGAGATGATCCTGGGCGCGATCGAGGCGGCCAAGGCTGCCGGTCGCGCAG
>DRKO01000258.1 GCA_011051745.1 Chloroflexota bacterium
GCAGGGTACGAGCGTCTGAGCGAGGCGGCTTCAGGCGGGGGCGCACTGGCAGATCGCTGGCTCGCATGGTGGCAGGAAGTGTTCGCCATCCAGAATGCCCAGCAGGTGGAGTATTCACTGGCCGCCCTTACACCGGACGAGTATCCCGATCTCCGGCTGAGTTTTGCGGAGGCGGTCGAAGTCTATTTGCAGCGTTTTGGCCGGACGGATGCCGCTTCTGCCAGCATGGCGGCAGTTTTCCCCTTCTCTCCCTTTGCGGACGAAAAACTGCTGTCCGGCCTCTCGGAGCTTTTGCCTCATATCGCGTTTTTTATCAGGCTGGTGTCCGATCAGTCCCTTGATCTGAGCGAGAAGCTTAACGCTGGTCTGTTCGCCGTCGCCGCTGAGCGTGGCCTGAGCATTGCCGGGGTGCGTGAACGTATCCGCAGCGGGGAGTTCCTCGCCGGGGAGATCGAGGAGCGGATACGCGCTCTGGTCGAATCTCGCCAGCTTGCTCTGCGGCACACTCTGGAGACCATACTACCTGCGTATCGAGGCAGCACAGCAGGCCGGGTGCTGGCCGATTTTGTCGAGGCGGTGTTCGCCGGCGTGGCCGCCAATACCTAGGGGTCTGGCCGCGCTCCGGCGGGCTCGAGAGGGAAACGGTCTGTCCTCTCCCCGCGTCCCCACGCATATCGTGGGAGAGGACAGACCGGAAACCGGCGTTACTGGAACGGAACCGGCTCGAGGATGTTCAGGCTGAGCAGCGCGTCCAGAATCGCCGAGGCGACCTGGCACATGGGCGTGTACAGGTTCTTCGATATCCAGATGTGCGGGATGCGGATGGTCGGGCGGGCGATCTCATCCAGCATGAAGACCCGTGAACGCTCCAGCAGGCGCTCGATCTCCTCCCGCATTGCCGGTTCGAGGGGCGGGCTCTGCCGCCTCAGCAGACGGACCAGGCCGGAGACGATGTAAGCCGTCTCTTCGAGGGTCGGCTCTTCCTGCCCCCAGCCGCCTCTCTGTTCCCGTTCCAGAATGAGGTGCAGAAGATCGTTCAGCGTGTCCGGGTACGTCTCGTGAACGGCCCGCACGCTCAGCCAGCGCTGTGCGCCATACGTCCACGAAGCGTGCCATTTATCGTGACACAGTTCGTCGAGGCTCCTCCCGTCGGGCGCCAGATCGTTCAGCAGGTTCCACTCATAGGCGCGGTTCTCCGGATCGTCCCGGAACTCCGGCCCGAACACCTCCGAGGCGATCTCCAGCGCCATCAGGGCGTGCAGATTGCCCACCGGCGAGGGGTGGAGTTCGTGCGGATAGCAGAAGAAGCTGCCGTCCTCCCTCTGGAAGTGCCTGAAGCAACTGCTTGAGCGGGGCTCGAGGCCCTGTATCCCTGCGCCTATCAGCGTGGCGTAGAGCGCGAAGCCCACCGATGTATCATCCAGATCGGGCAGGTCGGTGTTGTTGGCATCCCACGAGACGCGCCCCTTCTCGTCAAAGTAGATGTCCTGATACATCTCGACCAGCAGCGAAAGGGTCTCGCCGTCCTGCAGAAGCCTGCTGATGTTCCCCGACAGCAGCCAGGGCACGATGTTCCAGAGCCGCTGGGTGTGGGAGTAGGGATAGAGATCGGGGAAGCCCTGCCGATTGTAGGCCCGGTACGTGTCCTCCAGATAGGCGTACAGGCCTTCCGGAACGTCCAGATTGTGCTCCCGGAGCAGCATAATCACCCCCGCCGTCGCGGCAGGCGAGAGGCCGATCGCTCCGTTGGGCAGCATCATTCGGGGCAGAAGCCTGACCTGCTCGGTGGACAGGGACATGAAGACGGCGATCTCCGCCGTGTAGCTCAACGACGCGCGGGGATTGAAGAGCCCCGGCCCGTGAGCCATCATGTGGAGCTTCCGCTTGCCTTTCTCTCCCACTTCCTCGACATACGCTCTGGTTTTGGCCCGCAGCTTGAACTCGACGCCGTTCTCCTCCAGCCACTTCAGCAGGGCGGGCGCGAGGAGCTCGAAGGCCACCGTGTCATGCTGCTTATAGTCCTGGGCGGCTGCAAATAACCAGTCTACCCGACGAACCATCTTGCGGAGGTTGGGAATGGGGTGGCCGAGCCGCACCAGCGCCATCGCCACCGCCAGCGTGTCCACGAGCGCCGAATGAGGCATATACTCGGCCTCTCCCCATGAGCCATCGGCGTTCTGGGCCTTCAGCAGCTCCGTAACGTGGCGTTCCCGTTCTTCCTCCGTCAGGAAGTCGGTGCACAGTACCCATGCCAGATCGTAGAGTGAAAGATTCCAGTCGCTACCTCCATTGACGGTTACATCACGGAAATGTTGCCTGATGTGCGGGACAAACTCCCTTGTCTCTGCTCTGGATGCAGCTCGGAGACGTTCAATGACGGCATCATTGTTCTGAGACATCATCCCTCCTTTAGGTCATTGGGGAAGATGACCTGCTCTTTCCCGGCCAGCTTCTGCTCGATACGATCAATGATGATGCCGATATGTTGTTCGTTGGTGACAAAGTTCAGGTTATGAGCAGGGATGGTCAGCACCGGGCAGATGTCAAACCCGGCCAACCATTCACGGTAGTAACGTTCCAGAAGGCTGAGGTAGTCCGCTGTGATGGTGCTCTCAATGGCCCGGCCCCGGCTGCGGATACGTTCCATCAGCACCGGCACGGGCGCATCCAGATACAGCAACAGATCGGGGCGGGGGAGCGCGTCAATCACCAGTTGATACACCCGCCGGTAAGCCATCAATTCGTTGTCGGTCATATGGCCGGAGGCGTGTAACGCGCGTGCGAAGATATGAAAATCCTCATAAATGCTGCGGTCAATGATTGCCGGGCGCGGGGATTCGGCCAGCCGGCGGTGTTGTTCGGCCCGGTCGCCCAGGAAATACACCTGCAGGTGGAAGGCCCACTTGCTCATATCACGGTAGAAGTCGGCCAGGAACGGGTTGGTCGAGACGGTTTCATAACCCGACTCCCACCCCAGACGGGTCGCCAGCCGGTCGGTCAGAGTTGTTTTGCCTGCCCCGATGTTCCCCGCAACAAGCAGGAAGCGCTTGGTCATCCAGAAGCTCCGTGACAACGTGTTGTGTTTGGGGAGCCTGAAAAGAGGGATGTCTTTCAGAAGCCGTAGGCGGCCAGAAACGCCGCACGGGCGGCCTCCGTTGAGGCGGAGAGGATAAATACCCAGTCTCCGTTACCCCAGGCGGCATGATACTCCGACGCGAAGGTGAAAAAGACTCCTTCGCGTTGCCCCAGCGCCGGGTCGTAGCCCACGCCGGTTGCCATCGGAGGTAGCTCGCTCAGGGCATGCTCGATCTGGCTCCGGCCCACCCGCTTGATGCGCAGCGTTACCGCCCCCTCCGGGCCCTGATAGATGGCCCAGTCCACACTGGTGGCCGGGTCGGGAGAGGGTCCGCCAGTCCGCAGGAATTCACCGACCTGAGGAGGAAACAGATCGTCCAGAGGTACACCGGCCGTTGCACAGCCGACCAGTGCTAGTACCAGACCTGCCCATAGAGCGATGCTCCGCCTACGGTTTACTACTACTCTCATCCCCATTTTCACACTCACCCGCGCAGGGTCTGTGCAACCCTGCACCATTGCTCTGAGCTTACGATAATTTCCCTTTCCACGCAAGGCCCGATGGCCGCTGTAAGGTTATAGTAAGGTTATTTTTTCGGCTAGCAGGCTGCCAGAGGGGGCGTTAAGATGATCTGTATGATCACGGGGCGGCTTTTTTGGGGCGAAAGGGTCCGTAGAGGGGGTTCCGGGCCTCTGTCCGGCTTCCCCTAGCGGATCGGGAAAAGCGGGCCAAACAACCTCTTCCAGATGCGGAGCGCATCGCGCCAGTCGGCCTGAGCGGCCCGCGTGGCAAGCTCGATCTGGTCCATCGTCTCGGCCAGAATGGTGACCACCTGCTGACGGGGTTTCGGCCACCCTTCCCCCTCGTCGAGGTAGGCGTCCACGATCTGCCCGAAGATCGGCTCCTCCACCGGGCGGTTCAGTGCCGACCGGAGCCATTTCAGCAGATGGGGGATCGTGATCGAGTACTCCCTGATCGGCCAGCCTTCCTCCAGATAGCGGTAGACCAGACACTCCAGATGAAAGCCCCGCAGGGGCAGGCGGGTTGTCCGGTTCCATGCCTTCAGCATACGGATCAGGGGGATGGCCCGCCGATCGTGTTGCTGATCGAGGCGGGCGATCTGCTCGTCGAAGGCGGCGGGGTGCATCGGTATCCACTCGCGGCGGACGAAATCGGGGACCAGATACCCCCCCACCGGATTTGCCAGGGCGGGCATCACGTCCAGCCGGAACTCAGGGAAGCGCAGGTGCAGGGCGTGGCGGCCAATCGGAACGGTGCTCGGCCTCCGGCGTCCGGCCAGGCATCCGGAGAATCGCTCCCGCACGCGCTCCACGCCCTCGCCGTCCAGCCAGCGTTTGTGCTTGCTGTAGTCGAGCAGCACCAGCAGGTCTACGTCTGACTCCTCCATCGGGCGGGTGATCGTGTTGCGGACGTAGGAGCCGATCAGCAAAGAGCGGACAACCGTCAGCCGTCGCCGCAGCAGCTTTTCGACTTTACGCTGTCGCTGTGCGACCAGATCGGGCTGTTTGTTGAGCACCTCGAGGTTCCCCGCGAATGTCCAGAACGCAGCTTCTACCGGCGTAGCCATCTCATCCCCCTGAACTGGCTCTGTCTGTGTTCCCTCTACCCCTGTTGTGCTCCTGTGCCGGAGCGGGAGCTGTATGTCTGTGGCCTTCGTCTGCCGTTACCCATAGTATACGCTTGAAAGGCCGCTCAGGCATAGTGGCTCCGGGCCGTTTCCTCGCCATCCGCCCTCTGCCCTCCGCTTCAGAGTCACCCCTCTCCCCCGATCTCATGATACAATGAGCGGGGAGCGATCCTCGCGGCGTTCTGTGCCTCTGCGAGGGAGACCCCCCTTTGACCTCAATTGTGACCGGTGATGACACCCGACCACCTGACGGAAGGAGTGAACCGTGGACCTGCAGCTTGATAACCGCATCGCGCTTGTGGCCGCTGCGAGCCAGGGCCTGGGATATGCAACGGCTTTACAGCTCTCACGGGAAGGCGCGCTGGTGGCGATCTGCTCTCGCAACGAGGCCCGCATCGCCGCCGCCGCCGATGCCATCTCCACCGAAACAGGGCGTCCCGTTCTGGGCGTCCGCGCCGACGTGACCCGTCCGGAGGATATCCAGCACCTCTTTGAGCGTGTGATCGAGGAGTACGGCGGGCTGGATATTCTGGTGACGAACGCCGGGGGGCCGCCCAGCGGGTCTTTTGAGGAGATCACCGAGGAGATGTGGCGGGAGGCCATTGACCTGACGCTGATGAGCGCCGTCCGTCTGATCCGCGCCGCTCTGCCCCACCTGCGCCAGTCCTCTGTGCCCGCCGTCCTGACGATCACCTCCTATTCCGTCAAGCAGCCCATCCCCAATCTGGTGTTGAGCAACAGCATCCGCATGGCGGTGATCGGGCTGACCAAGACGCTGGCCCTTGAACTGGGGCATGAGGGCATCCGCTTTAACAGCATCCTGCCGGGCTGGACGGAGACCGAGCGTGTCCACGATCTCATGGAGGCGCGGGCCCAGCGCAACGGAACGAGCATCGAGGAGGAGCTGGCGAAGCAGAGCGCGGCCAGCCCCTTTGGCCGGATGGCGACGCCGCAGGAGTTCGCCAACGTGGCGACGTTCCTCTGTTCGCCCGCCGCTTCCTACCTGACCGGCGTCATGCTGCCGGTTGACGGAGGGATGTACAAGGGAACGCTGTAAGGGGCAGGCGTTTGCCCCTCATTCCGGCGGCGGGAGCAACCCCTCCGCGTCCAGCGCCTGATAAACCTCCCAGGCGGCCAGCGCGTGCCCGCTCGCATTCCAGTGGCGGTCGGAGGTGCGGAAAAGGCGCTGGTGGCCGGAGCGCAGCGTATCGCGGAAGGCGGGGAGCAGGTCAATCAGGGGGATGTCGTACTGTGCCAGCACGGCGCCCAGACGGTCGTAGCCGGGGGCGCTTTCCAGACAGTAGGCTTCCCTCTCGCCCGTCGTGCTGAGCACCAGCGCCATATAATCGGGGTCCACCTCGTGCCACGCGGGGACGGTGAAGACGACCAGCCGCGCCCCGGCGGCCTCCGCATCGTCGTTGAAGCGGGCCAGAATCCGCTCGGTGAGTCGCCAGGCGTCGGTGTACTCCGGCGGCTCCTCGCACATATGAACGCCCAGCCAGACCCGCCGGTCATAGCCGGGGATGACCCACCGCTCCGGGCGGTCGGGGTCGGCGGGGGGCTGTCCGCGCCGTTGAAGCCCCTCCTCATAAAGGAGATAGAGGGCCGTTTTCTGCCACCAGGGGCGGGCCTCCTGCTCGCGGCGGCGTTCCTCGAAGCGTTGCCGCGCCCCCTCATAATCCACCAGCGTGACTTGCCAGTCGTCGGAGCCGCCCGGCTCCAGGAAGGGGCGGCTGCGCACTTTGAGCGAGTCGCCGCCGGAGGCGAGCGACTCCAGTTCGTAGGAGTTGTTCCGCACGTCGTTGGCAACGTAAAAGCCCACCAGAACGAGATCGGGGTCGTAAAGGAGGCCCTCCTCCACGAAGGCCAGATACTCCTGAAGCGTCCCGTAGCCGCCCACTCCCAGATTGATCACCTCGACGTTTTCCCGACCGGAGGCCCGGATCATCCGCTCGAGCTGGCGAGCGAACGAGTCGGCCAGTTCGACCGAGTACGCCTCCATGAACGAGTCGCCCACCACGACGATCCGGAAGACGTTCTCCGGCCTGTTGAGGCGGTGCTCAACGTCCCGCCAGCCACGTGAGTTATAGGCCACCCGCACGCGGAACTCGGTCGTCTGGTTGGTGAAGCGGACGTTTGGCTCCAGCCGCCAGCCGAGCGTCGGATCGGGGATTCGATGGTTGAAGGGCGAGTCAACCGGATAGTAAAACTGCCGCACGATCAGCTCGAGGGCGGTCAGGGAGAGCAGGAAAGCCAGCAGGGCGATCAGCAGATTGAGAGCCAGACGGGGAAGCGGGCGAGCAGGCATATACCGGCGTCTCCTTTTCAGGGCAGATAGCTTATAGCTTATGGCCTGTAAGCTTATGGCTTATGGCTGGCGCGGCAATCCGGCGTGATATATCGTGCGGGCAGCCTGTGCCGTCAACTATCCGCCCGGCCCGCCGCCCGGTCGGTCACCGCCGGGGCCGCCGCCGCCCGGCGCGCTGCCACCGGGGCCGCCGCCGCCCGGCGCACTACCACCGGGGCCGCCACCGCTGCCCGGCGCAGGGCGATCACCGAGCGACATCTCCAGGTCGTTCAAACCGTGCTGGGCCTCGACGTTGTGACCGCTGGCCAGGTTCACCGTGACGCTATCCCGGCCGCTGAAGCTGTTCGCCAGGTGTGAGCGCTCGCCCCCGAACTGGGAGAAGCC
>DRKO01000259.1 GCA_011051745.1 Chloroflexota bacterium
CTCGGTTTCGAGGTCCATCCGCCGGGCGGAGCGGATCGTCTCAGGAGACTCGCCGAGGATGGCCCACAGGGTAACATCGTGTTCGGCCAGCTTATCGCGCAATTTACGGATATCTTCGCGATCCAATGTTCGCTCTCCCACCTCCAGGGCGACACGAGCACCCCGGAAAAACTCCCTCTGCGCCTGAATCTGGTTGAGAAGAGCCGCCTCGATACCGCCCCAGGGACCATCACCAACCGTGATAAGCAGACCCTCCCGAAAGCCTTTTATGGAAATGGTTGACTCGCTCATAGAGCTTCACCCTGCCTTCAAGCGATTGTAGTATAGGGCAGGGCATAGCGCAACCACCTTCGGCGGCCTCCGCCTAGAGCAGAGTGGCTTTCCTTCCGGGGCGGGGGTCATAATGGCTGGCGAACTGCTCCAGCGTTGTCCGCTCGATCAACCAGGTGTTGGCAAACTTCCGGGCGGGGAGTTTGCCTTTCCGGATCAATCGCCGTACCGATTCGGGGTGAATGTTCAGGCGCTTGGCTGCTTCCGCTACCGTGACGTAGTTCTCGAAACCCTCGCTCACATCCTGTCCTTCAGGCTAAAATGTTGTACTATTCAACAACAATCAGAAGTATAGGGGTTTCAACCCACCTGTCAAGTGAAAGGCCAGAGAAAGCAGGGCTTCATCGCTCCCTCCCGCAACGCTGGCGCCCGGGCTGCCAGCCTCTCCACCCGACCGGCTGGACGGAAAGCGATACGGTCCGGGGGGAGCGCGACGCCTTTACTGGCTTCAAGAGGCCATGTACAATCTGCCGGAGAGGAGAAGAGGAGTTCGTGTGTCAGGGAGAGACAGTGAATGAATGATCTGCGGTTTAAGCGGCTGGTCGTCAAAGTAGGCACAAGTGTCCTGACAGCCGGTTCACCGCACCTCAGCCCGCGCCGCATGCTGGAGATCGTCCGGCAACTGGCGCACCTGCACGAAAGCGGGGGGGACGTGATTCTGGTTTCCTCCGGCGCTATCGCAGCCGGAAGGGAACAACTGGACGACCCCGATCTGGGGCGCAACATCCCCGTCAAGCAGATGCTGGCCGCCATCGGACAGCCGCGCCTGATGCACGCCTACGCCGACATCTTCGCGCTGTTCGAGATACATGTCGCCCAGGTGCTCCTGACAAGCAGCGACTTCCGTAACCGCCAGCGTTACCTCAACGCAAGGGATACCCTCGAGGCGTTGCTGGAGCGGCGCATTATTCCCATCGTCAACGAGAACGATACCGTCACAACCGACGAGATCAAGCTCGGAGACAACGATAACCTGTCGGCTCTGGTCGCAAACCTCGTAGACGCCGACCTGCTGGTGCTGCTCACCGATCAGCCGGGATTGTTTACAACCGACCCCCGTTCCGATCCGGAAGCCCGGCTGATCAACGTGGTTGAGCATATTGACGCCAAACTGTGGGAGAGCGCCGGAGGGGCAGGCTCCCCGATGGGGACAGGGGGGATGCTCACCAAGCTTCAGGCTGCCCAGCTTGCAACCCGCAGCGGAACAACGGTTGTGATCGCGCAGGGGGAACACCCGGACATCCTGCTCAAACTGACCGGGCCGGAGGGAAAGCGCGTCGGGACATGGTTCGTGCCGGGCACATCACATCTGGAGAGCCGCAAACGCTGGATCCTCTCCGAACCGCCCCGGGGGCGGGTGCACATTGATGCCGGGGCCACCCGTATCCTGCGGCGGGGAGGGGCCAGCCTGCTCCCCGTCGGGGTAGTCGGGGTGGAGGGGCACTTTGAGCGGGGGGTTGTGATCAGCGTTGTGGGACCGGATGGGGAAGAAGTGGCACGCGGGCTGACGAATTACGCTTCTGAGGCCCTGGCGAAAATCCAGGGCGCTCATTCCGGGGAGATCGAGGAGCATCTGGGATATACATACGGCGACGAGGTCATCCACCGGGATCATCTGGTACTGGTGTAAAATCTCGCCGGAGCATCTGACGTGTGGGGACATCAGAAGGAAGGAGATAGCACATGCTCGATCTGAAACAACTGGGGCAGAAAGCCGGAGCTGCCGCGCGGAGCCTGGCGACGGTTCCCCGCGAGCAGAAAGACACCGCGTTGTACGCCATCGCCGACGCGCTCCTGAGCGAACAGGAGGACATCCTGACGGCCAACCGCGCGGACGTGGCCGAAGCTCAGGAGAACGGCCTCAGCGAAGCCCTGATTGACCGGCTGACGCTCACGCCGGAGCGGCTGGCGAATATCGCCGCTGATACACGCAAGGTGGCGGAACTGCCCGATCCGGTCGGCGAGGAATTCGACGCCCGGACGCTGGAAAATGGGCTGCGCGTATGTAAGCGTCGGACTCCGCTCGGTGTGCTGGGCGTGATCTACGAGTCGCGCCCCAACGTGACGATTGACATCGCGGCGCTGGCGCTCAAGAGCGGCAACGCCGTGATCCTGCGCGGCGGGAAAGAGACGCTGCGCTCCAACAAGGCGTTAATCAAGGCGGTTCAGAGGGGGCTGGAGGAAGCCGATCTGCCGGGCGACTCGGTCCAGTACATTGACGACCCCGACCGGCGATACGTGCTGGAATTGCTGCGACTCCATGAGTATGTGGACATGATCATCCCGCGCGGGGGGGCGGGGCTGCATCAGTTCTGCCGGGAGAACGCCACCGTCCCCGTGATCACGGGCGGGGTCGGCGTCTGTCACCTGTTCGTGGACGCCAGCGCCGATCTGGACAGGGCGCTCGATGTGCTCCAGAACGCCAAGGTTCAGCGGCCCTCGGTCTGTAATGCGCTCGATACGGCCCTGATCCACCGGGCAATAGCGGCTGATTTTCTGCCCCGGCTGGCCGACCGACTGGCGCAGGATGGCGTGCGCTTCAAGGCCGATGAAGAGGCGCTGGCGATCCTCGAGGCTGCATCAAACGGTCGCTGGCAGGTTGAGCCCGCCGGGCCGGGTGACTGGGATACCGAGTGGTTGTCGCTTGTACTGGGGATAAAGGTTGTCGGGGGGCTGGAGGAAGCCATCGAGCACATTCAGGCACACAGCACCGGGCACTCGGACGGCATCCTGACGCAGGATCAGATGCATGCCGACCGCTTCGTAGATAGGGTTGATTCGGCGGCTGTGTATGTCAACGCCAGCACTCGCTTCACGGACGGAGCACAGTTCGGCCTGGGCGCGGAGGTGGCGATCAGCACTCAGAAGCTTCATGCGCGTGGCCCGATGGCGCTTCGCGAGCTGACAACCTACAAGTGGATCATCATCGGGGATGGGCACGTGAGGGCGTAACTCTGTCGGGTGAGGGAAAAGCTCTCTCGCGCTTGACGAAGCATAGAGAGTATGGTAGATTCTGCCCCGTAAAGGGGGCGTAGTGTAGTGGTTAACACGCCGGCCTGTCAAGCCGGAGATCGCGGGTTCGAATCCCGTCGCTCCCGCCTGATCACACAGCCACATAAAAAAGCCAGGGCCATTCCGCCCTGGCTTTTTTGCCTGCCTGCACTCCCTCAGTGCCGATCGATTACCTCGGCCAGGCTCTCCACGAAGGAGTTGGGATCCACCGGCTTGGAGAAGTAAGCGTCGAACCCGGCGGCAATGGCATCCTGCGCCACGCTGGCCGAGTGATAGGCCGTGACGGCCACAACGGGGATATGCGCAGTCTCAGGGTTGGCCCGAATCTCAAGCAACGTCGACCAGCCGTCTTTCTCCGGCATAGCCAGATCCATAACGATAGCAGTAGGGATCAGCGAGCCCAGCATATCCAGGCACTCCTGACCATCCCGGGCCACGAATACCTCAACGCCATGATGCGTGAGAATCTTGGAGACCACCTGAGCGCTGTCGTACTCATCTTCTACAATTAACACCTGCCACTGGTCGGTTGTCATAATTCCCTCCATTCCTCCCTCAACGTCTTCTCTGCCCATGAGTGCAGGCACGCCTTGATCTTGTCCATAAAGCTTGCCAGACGGAACGGCTTGGTGATGTACCCATCAAATCCGGCCTCCATCACCCGCTTCTCGTCGCCCGCCATAGCGTGCGCCGTCAGGGCGATGACCGGAAGATGCGCCGTCTTCGGGTTGGCTCGCACCGCCTTAAGCATCTCCCAGCCATCCATCTTTGGCATAGAAAGGTCCATCAGGATGAAGGTCGGTTTTACCTTCTTGAGGATTTCCAGCCCCTCCATGCCATCTCTGGCAGTGAGCACTTCCGCCCCGTAGAAAGTGAGGACTTTCTCTGCCACACTCAGGTTGTCTGGCTCGTCTTCGACAATGAGCACAGTCCAGTTGGATGTCTCCCGCTCCACCATATAAGATGCTCCCTATTTCTGGGCCACAGTCATGTCTTGGGTTACCAGAGGCAGAATAACAGTGAAGGTACTCCCTTCACCGACCTTGCTCGTAAGGCGCACATTCCCTCCCATCGTCAGCGCCAGATTCCGGACAATTGCCAGCCCCAGGCCGGTGCCTCCGTACTTACGTCGTGGCGAACCGTCCGCCTGCCGGAACTCGTCAAAGATGTACTCCTGAGCATGGGACGGGATGCCGACCCCTGTATCGCTCACAACCAGTGCCCAGCGATCATCCGCCAGCTTGTCAATCTCGACGTTGATCGAGCCTTCATCCGTGAACTTAACGGCGTTTGAGATCAGGTTAGTGGCGATTTGCTTCAGGCGCTCCGGATCGCCGACGATGGTATCCGGCATATCCGGGCTAACGATGGCTGTGAAGGCTAGGCCCTTCTCCTCCGCCAGAATTTGAAACTGGCGGGTAACACCTTCCAGCCAGGGCCGGATCGGAATGGGCTCCTGCACCAGTTCCATACGTCCGGCCTCGATCTTGGCGATATCCAGCACGTTGTTGATCAGGTTAAGCAGATTCTCGCCGTTAGCCAGGACGCGCTTTAGATAATCGAACTGCTCATTGCTCAGATCGCCGGTCATACCGGCCAGCATGATCTCGGTATAGCCGATGATGGCATTCAGAGGGGTACGCAGCTCGTGCGACATCGTGGAGAGGAACTCGCTTTTAAGCCGGTTGGCTTCCTCGGCACGCTTGCGGGCAATCGCCAGGTCACGCGCGGTGGCCGCCAAGCGTCTGGCCTGATCCCGGATGCGTTCCTCTGCCGCTTTGCGCTCGGTGATGTCCTCTTTCACGGCCACATAGTGCGTGACCTTGCCGCTTGCGTCCAGCACCGGCGCGATGGACACGGCTTCCCAGTAGAGCTCGCCGTTCTTCTTCCTGTTATGGAATTCGCCACGCCATACCCTGCCGGAGGTGATGGTCTGCCACAGATCCTTGTATGTTTCAGGAGGCATCTTGCCCGATTTCAGGATACGCGGGTTCTGCCCCAGCGCCTCTTCACGGGTGTAACCCGTCACCTCCGTGAACTTGGGGTTCACATACTCGATTGTCCCGCTGGTATCCGTGATGACAATGCTAACCGCGCTCTGCTCCGCCGCGCGGGAGAGCTTGCGCAAATCCTCTTCCACTTTCTTGCGCTCGGTGATGTCATGCAGCATGGCGGTGAAGTTGATCTCACCGCCCACCTCAACTTTGGAGATGGCAACCTCCATCGGGAACGTGGAGCCATCTTTGCGACGTCCGAGGATTTCGACTTCACGCTGCCCCATCGCACGGAACATCGCCTCTTCCTGCCCGAAGTGGTCCACATGCCTGGCGTGGGCAGCCTGAAACTGCTCTGGCATCAGAAGCGAGAGCGGTTGTCCGAGCACCTCCTCGGCCCGATAGCCAAACAGCTCTTCAGCCTGCCGGTTGAAGAGCGTGATACGCTGCTGGCTGTCAACGGTGATGATGCCCTCACCTGCCGTGTTAAGGATGTTCTCCATCCTGGCCCGAACGCTCTCGACCTCCCGGATATCCCTGCGCCGGATAAATGACCCCACAAGGAACATCGGCGCAACAGAGATGAGGAATCCCAGCGTGGCCAGAATATTGCTAAAGGGAAGTGAGGGGTTCAGAGCAGGCAGGGCAAGAACGAAGCCCACAATTGCGAGGTTAACAAGCACCGTGCCGAGCGGCGGGAACAGGATGCCGCTCAGCAACATCGGGATGAGCAGCCAGACGGCGCTGAGAATAATACCCTGCTGAGTGTAGCCTTCCAGGGTGAGCAGTGCGCCAGCCGGAGGCAAAACCCCAACCGCTATAGCCAGCACCATCGCGAGGGTGGCGTAGCGCGTCCGGCTCAAGCCATAGGCTGCTATAAGCAGGATCAGCATCAGCCTGATGAAAGGGGTAGTCGGGTTGGCTACAAGCCCCAGAAAAGCCGCCAGAGAGAGCGGTATCAGAATCCCGGAAAGCACCCGCGCCTGCCGTCGGGCTTCCAGACCCTGAAGCGCCGCGCTGGGTTCCGTCAGCAAGCGCCAGACTGCATCCAGAAAGCGGAGGAGTGCCTGTTGTCCGGATTGTTGTGAGCTTTTCTTCGTCTCGGTCATTAACTCTACTCCAGAGATATGTCTAGCAAATACAGCACAGGCCGGTAATCAGGAAGCATTAGCCGCCATTCGAATAGTTCGTACCAGTTCATCAACTGAGACATCTTTTTGCAGATAGCCTACCGCCCCGGCTTCCAGGGCAGCTCTAGCCGTTACCCTGTCCCTGACGTTGCTCAGAACGATGATGCGCACCGCAGGCTGAGCCTCGCAGATTTCGCGAATCGCCGCGATGCCCCCCTTCCCCGGCATCAGGATATCCATCAGGATGATGTCAGGCTCCAGCTCTCGGCTGAGCTGGATAGCCTCTTCGCCGTCCACAGCCTCACCGATAAATTCCAGATCATCAAAGCCATCCAGAAGCGTCTTTAAGCCATTGCGAACCATCCGGTGATCATCGGCAACGAGAACGCGTATGGAGGCCCCTGTAGCAGTATCCATCATTTCCCCCATTAGAATCTGGCAGTCCCTGACGGCCAGACTCAGTATAAGAAATAAAAGTCCCCCGGAACATTGGCATTCCGGGGGACTTGTGTTCCTCAGTATTAACTAGTTAATTCAGTGGATCGGCAGAGGCCTAATCCAGTAGATCGTGCTTTCTGGCGGTCACCACGGCTTCCGTCCTGTTTGCGGCCCCCAGCTTCGAGAGGATATTTCGCACGTGCGAGTTGACGGTGTTTGTGCTGATGTTGAGCCGCGCGGCGATCTGGCGATTGGTCAGCCCATCCGCCATCAGGTTGAGGACCTCGCGCTCCCGCTCCGTCAGTTCAGGGGCCAGTTCCGTGTTTATCAGGGCCTGCGTGGCCCGCCATCCCAGCGTTGGCCTGCCTTCACAGGCCGCCCGGATCGCGTCCACCAGTTCATCCACCGAAGCATCCTTCAGCAGATAGCCGATGGCTCCAGCCTGAAGCATCCCCTTCACCTGGCCGGTCTCCGCAAAGCTCGTCAGGGCGATCACGCGCACATTCGGGCAGCGCTGCCGGATTTCGCGCGTGGCTGAGATGCCGTCCCGGTTCGGCATGACGATATCCATAAGCACCACATCCGGCTGAACCTCGGAGCACAACCGGATCGCCTCGTCACCGTCGGCAGCCTCGCCGACCAGTTCCAGATCGTCGAATCCCTTGATGAACATAGCCAGGCCATTGCGCACCATCTGGTGATCGTCAACCACCATGACCCGGATGGTCGGTCTCGAACTCATACACTGTTTCCCTCTTCAACGCCCTGTAACCGGACGGCGACGCGGGTTCCTTCCCCCGGTGCACTGTCAATGGTTAGAGTTGCACCGATGGCGTCTGCACGCTCCCTTAACCCGCGCAGGCCCAGGCGGCCTGTGGCGCTCTTTGTCGTGTCGAAGCCGCGCCCATTGTCTTTGATTTCCAAGTATATAGAGTCACCCTCAATTTGCAATGTAAGGGTGACTTCCGTCGCCCTGGCGTGTTTGTCAATGTTGTTCAGGGCCTCCTGCGCGATCCGATACAGGGGAATCTTGATGTCGTTCCGGCAGGGAGGGCGGTTGCCGGGGCCGAGATTCAATGCCACCGGGATGCCCGTCCGCCCCGTGAAAGCCGTACAGAGCTGGCGCAGCAGATCGGGCAGAGACGTTTCCTTCAGTGCCTCCGGACGGAGCTCCAGCAACAGGGTGCGCATCTCAGCCTGCGCGCCTCTGGTCAGCATGAGGAGTTGCTCCACCCGCTGCCGGACGTCCACCGTGTCACCCCCCGCCCTCAGGTCGCGGAGTGTCATCTCGGCGATAATGCTGGTTGAAAAGAGCGTCTGGCTCACCGCGTCATGAAGATCGCGGGCCAGACGTTGACGCTCTTCCAGCGCCGCCAGCTTCTGGGTTTGCTCAAACAGTCTGGTGTTATACAGCGCCAGCGCGGCCAGGCTGCCGAGCCGCTCCAGCAGATCAAGCTGAGTCCGGGAGAGCTCGACCACCTCCTCAAAGCCGATGCCGAGAATCCCGACCACTTCCTCCGCAACATGCAGGGGCACGCTGATGCTGGTTCTCAGCCACTCGTAACCGGGCTGTCTGTCCGGGTAGGTCTGATAGTCCGCCACATACACCATCTGGCCGCTCTCCCACGCCCGACCGCTGGCCCCCTCGCCGCGCCTGGATCGGGCCCCCGTGTCCGAGGCGTAGCGCCCAAGCCCGACCGCCTGTACCAGCACGTTCTGCACGGGGTCCACGACATACAGAACGCTGTGCGACACTCCCATCAGGTTGTTGACGTGCACCAGAATGGTGCTCAGCAGGTCGGTCTGGCCGGTCTGGCGGGCCAGATCGAGCGCGGTCTCGTGGAGCGCTGCCAGATACATATTCTGGAGCCGCAGCGTCTCCTCAGCCTGCTTGTGCCGCGTGATATTGCGGGCAACGAGCACAACCAGCGCGGGCGTTGAGTCGGTCGGCGGAGAGAGGAGGGCGGTTCGCCCTTCAAACCACTGTCTGCCGGATGGCAGATCGAGGCTGTATTGAACGATCTGCGATCTGCCAGAGGCGGTTGTCTGCCGGATGGCCTGATGGATGAGGCGGGCCGCGTCCTC
>DRKO01000260.1 GCA_011051745.1 Chloroflexota bacterium
AACGATCCTGATGCAGCATCTGGGCATCATCGCCAACGTCGATCCCAGCATGTTCACGCAGGAAGCTGCCCCGCCTGTGGAGGAAGAACCGGCCCGTCCTGACTACTATGACCTGCCTATCGAAGGGCTGGACCTGAGCGTGCGCGTCTTTAATTCGCTCAAGCGCACCGGAATTACGACCATCGGTGAAGTGCTGGAGATGCTGGAAAAAGGCGAGGACGCCATGCTGGCGATCCGCAACTTCGGCGATAAGTCCCTTGAGGAGCTGCTGACGGCTCTGCGGGAGAAGGGGTATCTGCCGGAGGAAGGCGAAGAAGCCGAGCCAGCCGAGCAGGCCGCCGGGGTAGAGTAGTAGAAAAACGTCACAGGCTAAAATCATCATCCAAGCGAGAGTGTTGAGGAGCTATGCGGCATAGAGTAGCCGGTCGCCGCCTTGGGCGGGATACCGACCATCGAAAAATGATGCGGCGGACGCTGATCACTCAGTTGTTCCGCTACGAAAAGATCAAGACCACCGAGGCCAAGGCCAAGGCGATTCGTGCTCAGGCGGAGAAGATGATCACGCTGGCACGCAATCGCGGGGACGCCGACCGCCTGATCGATCTGGCTGAAAGCGGCGATGAGGAGACCCTGAAGCGTCTGTTGACCGATGCCCAGGCCCGCCGTCTGCTGCGCGAAGCCGAGGCGGGGAATACCGAGGCGCTGGAGCGTGAAGCGTATGCCATCGCGGTGCACGCTCAACGGCTGGTGGCGCGGGACATCCGGGATCGGGAGACCCTCGCCAAGCTGTTCCATGACATTGCCCCCCGCTATCTGGACCGTCCGGGTGGGTATACGCGCATCGTCCGGCTTGGACGGCGCAAGGGCGACGCTGCCCAGATGGTGATGTTGATGCTGGTCGAGGAGGACTAGCCTCCTCAGGCTGGCTTCATGCGCTACCGGGCAACCCTGGCCTACGACGGAACCGGCTATCACGGCTTTCAGCGTCAGGCCAACGCCGCGCCGACCGTGCAGCAGACGCTTGAAGAGGCGCTGCACGCCATCAGCGGGCAGACGATCAGGGTGATCGGGGCGGGCAGAACCGACGCCGGAGTCCATGCGACGGGGCAGGTGGTGGCCTTTGATCTGGACTGGCGGCACACGCCGCTCGACCTGCGAAATGCCCTGAACGCCAGCCTGCCCGATGATATGGCCGTCCGGGACGTTCAGGGAGCGCGGCCCGATTTTCACCCGCGTTATGATGCGCTGAGCCGGACTTATGTTTACCGGCTGTACGTGGCCCCTGTGCGCGACCCGTTTCTACGTTTCCGGGCCTGGCATCTGACTTCCCCGCTGGACATTCGGACGATCCGGCAGGCGGCTGCCTCGCTGGTCGGCACGCACGACTTCAGCACATTCGGGACACCGCCTCAGGGCGATAATCCGGTGCGCACAGTTTATGAGGCACGCTGGGAAGCGCAGCCGGGCGAGCAGCACCTTTTCAGCATCACGGCCAACGCTTTCCTCTACCGGATGGTGCGCTCTGTTGTCGGGGCGCTGGTCACGGTGGGGCAGGGCCGGATGACAGTCGAGGAGTTTGTGGGTATACTTGCCGCGCGTCAGCGCAGCCTGGCCGGATTGCTGGCTCCGCCCTGTGGCCTGACGCTGGTAGCTGTGCAGTATTCGGATGATGGTTGAAGGAAAGTAAACAGACATCTGCCATCGCTCCGCCGGTCGTGCGGAGCGTGTGAGGCGAGGAGTAGGACAGCGTGAAAACGTATTCTGCCAAACCGGAAGACATCGAGCGCAAATGGTACATCGTGGATGCCACCGACCAGACGCTGGGTCGGCTGGCAACGCGGATCGCAACCGTTCTGCGCGGCAAGCATAAACCGATCTTCACGCCACACCTTGATTGTGGTGATTATGTGATCGTGATCAACGCCGAGAAGATACGTGTCACGGGTAACCGGCTGACCGATAAGATGTACTATCGTCACTCCGGCTACCCCGGCGGCCTGAGGCAGATGAGCCTGCGGGATATGCTTGCGAGGCATCCTGAGCGGGTGATCAGCGAGGCCGTGCGCCGTATGCTGCCCAAGAACAATCTGGGCCGCCACATGTTCAAGAAGCTGAAGGTTTATGCTGGCCCGGAGCATCCGCATCAGGCGCAGAAACCTGAACCGCTGGAACTCTAGACGGGCGATTTCGAAGAAGGGAACGGTTGAATGGCTGAACGGCAGTATTACGAGGGAGTAGGACGCCGCAAGGAAGCGACAGCGCGGGTGCGGATTTACCCCGGCGGCGAGGGGACCTTCCTGGTTAACGATAAGCCGGTGGAGGTTTATTTCCCCCGTCTGGGCGATGTCCCGTACCTGATGACGCCGCTTGAGGTCACCGGCATGAAGGGCCGCTTTGATGTCACCGTCCGGGTTAAGGGTGGCGGCATCACCGGTCAGGTCGGCGCGGTGTGTCTGGGGCTGGCCCGCGCCCTGCTGAAGTTCGATCCAGAGCTGCGTCCGGTGCTCCGCAAGGCGGGGCTGCTGACCCGCGATGCACGCATCAAGGAGCGCAAGAAGCCCGGCCTCAAGCGTGCACGCAAGGCCCCAACCTACACCAAGCGTTAACGTCTTTACGTCCGGGTTTTGATGCAACGGCGGATGGCCGGGGGCTGTGCGCCGTTGCTGTCGTTTCTTTTCGTGGTTATGGTGCGAGGGCAGCTTTTCCGGTCGGAAGGGCCGGGCGGGATCGGCAGAAGACCGCGTGAGCGGTCTCTTTTGTTGGATCGGGGTAACCTGTGATCGTCCTGTCGCATTATCAGGCCGGGCCGCTGCTCGAAGCGCGGCGGCGAGGCGAGACCGTCGCCGTTGCCTCGCCCGATCTCAACCTGACGACCGTCGAGGTGATTCTCGAGGAGGGCGGGGTGCTTTTCCCCGGCGGTGAGCGTCTCTCATGGGAGCAGGTCGAACAGATCGCCGGGGCGGAGAATAAGTGCTTTCTGGTTGAGGAAGGCGACATCCGGGAAATTCGGACGTTCTCCGAAGTCACCGGCTGGGTGCGGAGCCTG
>DRKO01000261.1 GCA_011051745.1 Chloroflexota bacterium
CGCCTCCAGTTCGCCGTAAAGCACCGACTTCCCCTGATTGATCAGCAAAATACGATCGCACAGCGCTTCGACAAGGTTCATCTGGTGGGCGCTCAACATGATGGTTTTGCCCTGAGCCTGCAACTCGCGGATCAGGCCCTTGAGTAGCTCCACATTCACCGGGTCCAGCCCCTGAAAAGGCTCGTCAAGGATGAGCAGCTCCGGATCGTGGATCAGGCTGGCAATGAACTGAAGCTTCTGCTGCATCCCCCGGCTCAGGTCCTTGACCTTCTTCCCGGCCCACCCGGCAAGCTCGACCTTCTCAAGCCAGGCCAGCCCTCGCCGGTGGGCCTCCGCACGGGGCGTGCCTTTCAACTCCGCCAGATAGACCAGTGTATCCAGCACCTTCAGGTTGCGGTAAAGGCCCCGTTCCTCAGGCAGGTAGCCGACCTGCTCGCGGGTTGTTCCGGGCGGCTGGCCCAGGATGCGCACCTCGCCCCCGTCGGGCTTCAGGATATCCATGATGATGCGAATGGTGGTGGTCTTCCCGGCCCCGTTAGGCCCAAGCAGCCCGAAGACCTCCCCTTTCCGCACCTCAAAGGAGAGCGAATCAACCGCTGTGAAGCTGTCGTACCGTTTGGTCAGGCCTTGCACTTCCAGCAATGCGTGGGTCATCGTCTCGCTTCCCCATCCTGCCCTATGGTGCAGAAAACACTGAAGACAAGATAGAGTAGAAACGGCGTTCCTGCAATACCAAAAATAGGGGGTCAGGGAAAGCCGACATGAGAATCCCCCGGCCTGCGTCTGGCGACCGGCCGAGGGACTCTCCGCGCTGCGGGAGTGTGGATTAGCTCTTCCTGAGCACCAGCGCCAGCGACTTCTGAAGCCGCTCCAGCGCTTCCATGCCCTGCCCTTCGACCACGCACTCCGCCACGCAGGTTGCGATGTGACCTTCCAGCGTTCGGATGATCACGCCGTTCATGGCGGCCTTCACAGCGGCCATCTGGATCAGGAGGTCTTCACAGTCCCTCTGCTCTTCCAGCATTCGGATAATGGACTGCACGTGCCCGGTGATGCGATTCAGACGTGTTTTAAGCTCGTCAACGGTCTCATCGTCCAGATAGACGCCCGCGCCGGTGCGGGTTACCCCTGTGATCGGGTAGTCGCTCATGATCGCTGCTCCTTCTTCAAGATGGCTATCCCGCACAGCAGGAAAGCCGCGTCACGTCCTTCTCGAAGGTCTGGGCGGCCAGCTTCAGCCCCTCGACCATCGTCAGGTAGGGGAAGAACGTGCTCGTGAGGTCTTCAACCGTCATCCCCGCCTTGAGGGCGATTACCGCCGCCTGAATGACCTCCCCCGCTTCGGGGGCCAGCACGTGCGTGCCCAGCAGGCGATCTGTCGTTGTGTCGGCCACCAGCTTGATCAGGCCACGTGTATCGCGATTCGCCAGCGCACGCGGGACATATTCCAGCGGTAACGTCGAAACTCTGACTTCATAACCGGCCTCGCGGGCCTGTGCTTCCGTCAGCCCGACCGAGGCGACCGCCGGGTCGGTGAACGTCACGCGGGGGAGCGTGGCGGTATCGTAGACGCGCCCCTCCCCGCTGAGGGCGTTGTCGGCGGCCAGCGTGCCGCTGTAAGCGGCCACATAGACGAACATATCCCGACCGGTTACATCGCCTGCTGCGTAGACGTAAGGGTTGGTTGTGCGCAGGTGCTCATCCACGATGACCTCGCCCCGCCGACCTGTGTCTACTCCGGCCTCTTCCAGACCCAGACCGTCGGTGCGGGCACGTCTGCCGGTCGCCATCAACAGCGCCCCGGCCTCAAAGGTCAGGGACTCCCCCTCGCGTTCGGCCCTCAGGTGATAGCCCTGCCCGTCCCGACTCACCCGCGTGATGTTGACGCCTGTCTCGATGATCAACCCCTCGTCGCGCAGGTAGCCTGCCAGCGCCTCGCTGATCTCCGGCTCCTCAAAAGGCACGATGCGCGGCATCACCTCCAGAACGGTCACCTTCGTGCCGAAGCGGGCATAGACCTGCGCCAGCTCCAACCCGACCGCGTTAGCGCCCACAACGATCATCGTTGCCGGACGGTCGGTCAGGCTGAGCGCGGCGGTGCTGTCCAGATAGCCCGCTTCCTCCAGCCCGGCGATGGGCGGGACCCAGGGATGCGCGCCGGTGGCGATGATGATCCGGCCCGGCGTGTAGATGACCGGCCCGGTGCTGTCCCCATCTTCGACCGGCGTAACCTCAACCCGATTCTCGCCGAGCAGCCTCGCCCGCCCCCGGATGTAAGAAATCTCCGGGTAAGTAGCCAGAACGTCAACGTATTTGGCCCGGCGCAATTCGCCGACCAGATCATCTTTCTGGGCGATCACCGCGCCCCAGTCTCCGGCGGCGCTGAAGCGTACCACGCCCCTGAAGGGATGATGCCCGGCCCGGTGCTGGAGTTCGGCGGCCCGGATGATCGTCTTGGAGGGCACACAGCCCACGTTGACACACGTCCCGCCGATGGTTCCCGCCTCGACGAGTGCCACCCGCTTCCCCAGCTCCGCGCCCCGGATGGCCGCCGCGAACCCCGCCGAGCCGCCGCCGATCACCATCAGGTCAAAATCGGACGGGCTGCCACTGTCGTGTGGCTCCTCAGGTTGCGCACCCCGTCGCTCTTTAACACTCGCCTGATAGCCCGCCTGACGCACGGCGTCGGTGAGCGCTTCTGCGGGAACTTCGCTGCTGGCCTGAACTTCCGCCCGGCCTGACTGCCAGCCGGGCACGTGCGCTTCGCGGACGCCGGGGACGCTACGGAGAGCCTTCTCGACATGCTCCGCGCAGCTATCGCACGTCATCCCTCTCACTTCCAGCGTGATCTTTTCAACCTCTGCTTGCATTACTGCCTCCTCCCCCTGTCTGAAAAACGCCCAAGTACCCCCATCCCCCCATGGGGGATACAGGGAGTATACCGTATCCGGGCCGCCCGTCAATGCGCCGTTTGGCGGGTGTGGATACGATTGCGGGTATGAACGGCCCGATCTGTTCACATATGCGCTTCCCCTGTCCCCCGACGTTATCCACTCCCGTCAGGCTGGGTAAAATGAACAAATCGAGTTAATGTGTAGCGGCCCGCACGGCTCTACCAGAAGTAAGAGGGGCCATGAGAGGCGAACAACCCACTCAATAAAGCAAATTTACAGGAGCTTACCGATGAAAATTGCGGTCGTCTCGAATGATGGCGAAATCATCAGCGCCCACTTTGGCCGGGCGCAGTACTACGTTGTGATCACGGTCGAGGGCGGCCAGATCACTGGCCGTGAGCTTCGAGAGAAGCCCGTGCACTCCCACCGGCACGGCGAACACCACCACCATGAGGAGCACGGGCACGGCACCGGCCCCGGAGCCGAAGAACGCCACGCCGGAATGATCGAGGTCATCCGGGATTGTGATGTCCTTGTGGCGCGGGGGATGGGGATGGGGGCCTATGAGAACCTGAAGCAGGCCGGAATCCGCCCGATCCTGACCGATATTCGGACGGTTGATGAGGCGGTGCAGGCTTTCCTTGATGGGAAGCTGGAGGATCGCCCGGAGCGGTTGCACTAACCAGCCGCTCACTGCCAGCCACTGATCCTACGGCTGGTTCAATTCCCAGATGATCCGCAGCCCGTCGAGGGTCAGGTTGGGCGCGATCTCCTCGATCACCGGCGTATGTTCGGCGAAGAGGGACGCCAGCCCCCCTGTGGCGATCACGCGGGCGTCCGGCGCGCCAAGCTCGGCCTTGATGCGCGTCACCAGCCCTTCGATCATCGCTACATATCCCAGAAACAGGCCGCTCTGCATGGCGTGGATGGTGTTGTGCCCGATGACCGAGGGGGGCGGCTCTAACTCGACCTTGTGCAGGCGGGCCGCCCGGCTGACCAGCGCATCGTGCGCCAGCCCGATGCCGGGCGCAATCGCGCCACCGATGTAATCTCCATCCGCGTTCAGGACATCGTAGGTGGTGGCTGTGCCGAAATCCACGACAATCGCAGGACACCCGTAAAGGGCGCGAGTCGCGGCGGCGTTCACGATGCGATCCGGCCCGATCTCATGGGGGTTGTCGAGCAGAATCTTGATGCCGGTTTTCGTCTCTGGACCGACGTTGAGAGGGATGTGGTGCAGATAGCGCTCGGACATCTCGATGAATGTGCCCGTCAGATCGGGGACGACGCTGGCCATCACAACCGCCCCGATGTCATCGAAGGTGAAAGCCCGCTCCTCGAAGAAGTTGCGCAGCAGGACGGCGTACTCATCGCTCATCTTCTCGCGGATGGTACGCGCACGCCATGTACAACACCAGTCCGTGCCGGTGTGCAGGCCAAAGTGGATATTCGTGTTGCCGATATCAATCGCGAGCAGCATGTTTTCACCCGATCCGCATGGAACTACTGACCAGAATCCGGCGCACAGAGTATACCATCCGGTGAGGCCATTCGGGGATGGGGACGTAAAAAGGAGCGGCGGTAGATGGCTCGCATCTGGCCGGGCCGCTCCTCTGCCCCAATGAGTGTGTGTCTCAGCGCGTGCTCAGCCGGAGGACCCGGCGGCGTGCCTCCCCGGCCCTGAACGATATACGGCGGGCCAGCAGGCCAAGCCCCAGCACTATCATCGTGCCGCCACCCACGATCAGCAGTTCCCGGAGGGCAAGGACCCAGTTATAGCCATCAATCGTGTGAGTCGGACCGGCCCAGAGCGGCGTCGTGAGGGTGACCACGCCGCCCAGGATCAGGGCCACGCTGGCGGCTGCCCCACTATCCGGCGGGCCTTCCGCGCCGGTGGAGGTGATCTGGCTCCAGACACCGGGGATGCGTAGCAGGAGAAGGACAAGCAGGGTGATGCTCGTCAGGATGAAGCGGATGTGCGTCGGCGCGACGCTGCCCCGCACCATGTTAGAAAAGTACATCTTAACCCCCGCCGTGCTCAGCCCTACCAGCAACACAATCAGGGCGGTGGTGTAGGCTTTCTTTCTGCCGCGTATCAGCCCGTAGGTGACCGTGCCGCCCGCTATCGCGGCTGCCAGCGTGA
>DRKO01000262.1 GCA_011051745.1 Chloroflexota bacterium
GGCGGTTGCGGTCTCCGGCGGAGAGAGGCCTGTAGCGCTCTGTATCCATGGGAACCATGACAAGATCGAGGCTCTCCTCCACCTCCGGCAGAACCTCCAGGATGCGCCGCCGGGTGTAGGGGCTGAGCGCCAGAATGCGCGACGCCCGTCGCAGGGTAAACCGCTCCTGCCAGACGAGAAAAGGCCAGAAAGGGCTTTCCAGCACGCGGGCGGCCCACTCGTCACCGGCCAGCGCTTTACCGCGTAGTTCGTCCTCATAGAGAGTAGCAACCCAGAGCACGAAGGGACGCCTCCTCAGGGCGAGCGGCAATGCCACGTGGGCTGACCCGCTGGCTACCACAATCTGATCAAAACGTCCCAGCGCAGGCCCCGCGATCCACTGGGGGACAAAATAGAACAGCCAGAGAGGGAGGGGCGGGGCCGCGTTTGCCAGCGTCGGGTTAGGGTGCTCCGGGCGAGAGTGAAGCCCCCAGGCGCGCAGGGTATGGCCCAGCCGCTTAAGGAGGCCGATCTCCCCTTCCTCGAAGGCGGCATACAGCACCGTGGCCCGATGTCCCCAGTGCGTCAGGAAACGATACCACCAGTCCACCAGCGTGGGCACGCCGCCGGGGCGGTCGGCCTGAATGGTCAGAATACAGGTATGGTCGGGCCGGAGTGAGTCTCTCATAGGTCGGGAGGGACGGCTAACTGCGGGTGGTCTTATTCGCCACTTCTGCGCGGATCGAGGTCAGCAGGTCGCGATGTTCCGCGGCCCACTCGAACAGGCGACGGACGCCCGTCTCCACGTCCACCGAGGGCGACCAGCCTAGCGTGGCCTGCACTTTCGTAATATCGCTGACGTAGACGCGCTGATCGCCGGGTCGCCACTCATCGTAAGAGATGGACATCGGGCGGCCCCGCAGTTCTTCGAGGATGGCGATCAGGTCAAGCAGGGAGATGGCACGCTCAGGCCCGCCGCCGATGTTGAAAATCTGCCCGGCGGATACGTCGGGCAGGGCGATGGCCCGCTCGTAAGCATCCACCAGATCGTCAATGTAGAGAACATCGCGCACCTGCTTACCGTCGCCGTAGATCGTCAGAGGCAGGTCAAGCAACGCGGCAATGGTGAAGTGCGCCAGCCAGCCCTGATCCTCTGTCCCGAACTGCCAGACGCCGTAAATGCACGACTGCCTGAAAACGACCGTCCGCAGGCCATAGATGCGGGCGTAGTCGCGTGTGTACTGGTCACCTGTGCCTTTCGAGCAGCCATAAGGCGAGTGAAAGTCGAGGGGCTGAGTCTCCGGCACGCCCTGCGGGAGATGAGCGTAGCGGTAATGATCACCGGCCAGTTCAACGCCCACGTCTTCCATCCCGCCGTACACTTTGTTGGTCGAGGTATAGATGATCACGGGGTTGTGATCGCCGCTGAGGCTCTCCCGCGCCGCCTCCAGCACGTTGAAAGTCCCCAGCGCGTTGGCTTCGAAGTCATCCCGGGGCGCAGCGACGGAGGTCGTTACCGCCGTCTGTCCGGCAGCGTGGAGGATCGCATCCGCTTTTGCCACCGCCGGGGCCAGCGCTTCATAGTCGCGCACATCGCCCCGGATGAACGTCAGCCGTGAACTGGCCGGATGCGACCTCAGCCACTCAAGCGCGTGTTCGGAGCCGGGCCGCGAGAGGTTATCATAGACTGTCACGTCCCAGCCCAGGCCTAAAAAGTGACGTGCCGTGTGGCTGCCGATGAACCCTGCGCCGCCGGTAACCAGTAAATGTGGCATGTTTACCCTCGCTTGATTCGCTCGCCGACGTAGAAGATATCTCCGGCGATTGTCTCGTTGTAGATCAGCCCGATCTTATATAGAGCCGTGATCAGGTATCTGGTCGCCTGCCGGACGCTCTCCCCACCTCTAACGAACTCCGAAAAAACAAGCGGGATGGTAGGGCGACCCTCCAGAGCCAGCCGCAGAGTATGGAACCCGTGCCGCTCGATGGTGCTCTGCAATCCGGCAGGGAGATACTCCCGCAGGTGCGTCCTGTCCGTGTAGTGCAGATAGGTCAGGCCGTAGCGCGGCAGGAAACCCGCGTCAGCGTGGGGGACGGAGAGGATGAGTCGCCCCCTGCAAACCCTCGCCACCTCGCTCAGGATGCCTTCCTCGTCTGGCAGGTGCTCCAGAATATCGAACATCAGCACCGTGTCAAAGGCCTCATCCTCGAAGGGCAGGGGGGTGGAGATCGGCTGCTCAAGGAGTGTGATACGCGGGTCGGTCAGGCGGTTGACCTGATCAACAGCCGTCACTTCGAAGCCTGCGTCGGCCAGCGCCGAAGCATACCAGCCGCGCCCGCAACCCAGATCAAGGGCCGTATGGCCGGTAGCGTACCGGCGTATGTAGTCCAGCTTGAGCGCTGAGGGGCTGGCCTGCCAGCCCACGCCCTGCGCGTCAGGTCCATCCGTCATGGGGTACAGTGAATCTCTTCCGCAAAGATTGATAAAGCGCCGGGATTGTAACATGCGCCCAGATCGGGGCCAAAAGCCCGGCAGAGGTTTCTGGACGGCCAC
>DRKO01000263.1 GCA_011051745.1 Chloroflexota bacterium
CCTCTACTCGCCGGATTACTACAGAATCTCGCCCTATGAGAATCCCACGGGGCCGGAGGAAGGGACCTATCGGGTTACACGGGGAGGGTCGTTCTACAATCAGGCTTTCCGGAATCGCTCCTCGAACCGCAACAACGCCTACATCCCCGCCGATTCCGTTCACTTCGACGGCGGGGCGCGTTGCGCGATGGATGTGCCGGAGCCGTGAGGGAGCGGGCAGAGACTACCAGCCGTGCTCCAGACGGGTGACCAGACGCTCCGGCATCCCGGCCCGGCGCATGCGGGCCTGTACGGCCTTGATGTTGTAGGGGATGCGACGGAA
Organism: Chloroflexota bacterium; assembly: GCA_011051745.1. Classification (GTDB taxonomy): domain Bacteria; phylum Chloroflexota; class Anaerolineae; order Aggregatilineales; family UBA3940; genus DRKO01. Next base: position 323 of record DRKO01000263.1, read on the forward strand.
CTCCCAGATCATCCGCTCTGTGTCGAGCAGGGCGTAGGCCGCGCGGGAGTCCGAGTCACGGGGCTGGCCGACGCTGCCGGGGTTGATGATCTGGCGCGTTCCGTTGAGGCGGGTCGGCTGGTTGTATGCCGGACCGATAGGCTCACACTCGCCCTCGTTCCCGATCTGCTTGAAGATCACGGGTGTGTGGGTGTGCCCGACCAGACAGTAGGTTGTTTCAAAGTGCTTGAAATTCAGGGCCGCGATCAGAGGGTCGAGGATATACTCCCAGACCGGCTCGCGAGGTGAGCCATGCGCCAGCGTGAAACTGTCCAGCACAAACGTAATGGGCAGAGCTTCCAGATAGGCCAGATTTTCTTCGGTGAGCGTTTCGCGCGTCCAGGTCAGGGCCTTGCGGGCGTCGGCGTTGAAGGTTCGGATGTCCAGCCTGCCCAGCGCCGCCCAGTCGTGGTTGCCAGCCAGGCAGAGATGAGGCATGCTACGCAGCAGTTCGACACACTCGTTTGGATCAGGCCCGTAGCCGACCACGTCACCCAAGCACCAGACGAAATCGTAGTCTTTACCGAGGGTTCCGGCGTCCTTGAGGACCGTCTCGAAGGCGGTCAGATTAGCGTGAATGTCAGAGATTACCAGATAGCGCATGGTAGAGTCACCTTCGCCGATTTCAGGATGTAGAGGACGGGCATCTGTCTGTATGAACCGATGTTACCACACACAGGGATTAAGGGGCAACCGGCCCGAATTACGATAATGTATCTTCAGGATGGCCCGCCCGCCGCCCTTTTCTGATACGGCTCTCATTCCTCGAAGGGAGATAGACTGTGCTTCAGCAGATTCCGCCGTCCAGCCGGATCGCCTTTTCCGTCCTGTTCCTGATCTGGGGGATCGCCTACATCGTGGGGATGATCGTGGGGAGGCCCGAAGCCACCCCCTGGCGTCGTCTCTCGCCGGTCGCCAAGATCGTGATGATCGGGGTGACGCTCGCGTTTGGCGGGATATGGTGGCTCGGATTCGCGCGGGGGACGGTCGCCGCCGCCTATGCCGTCTGGATCATGCTCGGCCTGACCGCCGGAGGGGTGGCCGATCTGGTGCTGGCCGACCTCTTCCCCCTCGAAAAGCCGGAATTACCGGCTATGGGGATTTTCGGGATCGGGCATGTGCTGTACATTGTGGCGATGCTGACCCTCCGTCGCCTGCTGGGCCTGCGTGCGGGCGCGTCCCTTTTTGCTGCGGCGCTGATCAGCGTGGCGGCCGGGGTCCTGGTGTGGAACTTCCTGATCCGCAATCCAGAGGGCAGCCGTCGGCTGAATATCGGCAGTCTGGTGTACGGGATTCTGCTGCTCCTCGCGGCGGGCCTTGCCATCGAGCTGGCGATCGAGGCGGGCGGGATGGCTATTCTGGCACTGGGGCTGAGCCTTTTCGCCGTCTCCGATCTCATCCTGGCACAGGATTTGATCCGCCATCGCCGCTTCCCCCTGATCCGCGATGTGGTCTGGATCATCTACAGCACCGCTCAGGTCATGATCGCTTTCTCAATCGGGGCCGCCCTGAGGCTGGTCTGACTTGCCGCTCGCTCCGGCACGCGGCACAATAATTCCCGACCGGACCCTGCCCCTGAGCTTCTGGAGCCATATCTGTGACGACCTCTGAAGACGCCGCCCACGCGCCGACTCCGCGCATCGTTTTGCTTGCCGCTCTGGGAGTGGCGTTGCTGGCGCTGGGTCTTTACCTTCGGACGCTCCATCCGGGTGTTGGCCCTTCGATTGACAGCATCGAGCTGCATACCGCCGTAGCGGTCGGCGGCCTCATCCACCCGCCGGGCAGTCCCCAGTACCTGATGCTGGGGCGGCTGGCGACGATGATCCTGCCCGGCCCCGGCGTGGCCTATCGCCTCAATCTGTTCTCTGCGCTGTGTGCGGCTGCGACGGTGGGCGTCGTGTATCTCCTGACCTATCGCCTGACGCGCCATCTGGCGATCAGCGTCTTTGCAAGCCTGATGCTTGCCCTCTCTCCCCGCCTGTGGTATCAGGCCAGCATCGCGGAGCTATACGCCCTGAACGCCCTCTACGTTGCCCTCACGGTCTACTTTCTGCTGGCCTGGCATCAGACACGTAAAACGGTGTTCTACCGGGCGGCGACCGTCGTTTACGCCCTCAGCTTCGGCAACCACCTGAGCATGATCCTGCTGTTGCCGGTCTTTCTGTACGCGGTCGCCATCACCGATCCGGCGATGCTCTCCCGCCCGCGCGACCTGCTGATCACAGCCGGGATCGTCCTGCTGGCCGCGCTTCAGTACCTCTACATCCCGCTCCGCGCGGCCGCGAATCCGCCGTTCTGCAACTATTGCCCCGGCCCGCTCCCCGATCTGTTTCG